>JAOZKZ010000056.1 GCA_029935075.1 Campylobacterales bacterium | reverse complement strand
ATGCAGGATATTTTTTAATCCCTTCTCGATTATCAATTAGCCCATATCCTGGAGCGATAAGCTGATGCCAGTAAACTTTTTCAACCATACCCGTAGATAATGTTAAAAGATAATATTGCACCATATAATGTGCATAATCATCTAAACTAACACACTCTTTTTCACTAGTTGGTGCATAAGGAGTGGTGTTTGAGATAGGCCAGTTAGTCTCTGTAACGATTATCTTATTATTACTTTTTGGGCTTAAAAAGACCATCGCATATAGGAGTTTTATCTTTTTAACTAAATCCAAACCCATTTGAGAATTTTCAGGACTTCCTCGTCTGTCAACATACAGCAGAGTGCTAAAAGTATCATAATGGATTTTATAAAAGTTAAAGAGCGTTCTTACAGAAAAATGGTACTCAAAATCTATAACTGAAGAGCCGATGAGTTTTATCTCTTTAAATTTTGCATCTCGTATATCTTGTACCGTTTGATAAAAACTCATGTATTCATCCATAGTAAAAAATGCCCACTTTTTGCGGTTTATGGCATTTCCTATTTGGTACGCTTTAACATGAAGTGTTTCAAAAATATTAGTAATTGATTGTTTCAATAACGCTTTGTCTTCAACATGTCTTCTATCTTGCAGAATATTTACTAAGATATTATAATCATCAAATTGCTCGATAAAAGTTTTGTATTTTGGAAGATTTTCTATATCGCTTAGTGGCAGACGGATAAGAAGGTCTTTTATTCCAAGTTCATCTACAAGTTTTTTATCAGTCCCAAGTGTGATTCCCATGGCAAAGAAGTTATCTGTTTTTATCTCTTTTTTCTCAAAAAATGCTAAGATAAATCGAATTAAGATAAGTGGAAAAAGTAGGATATTTATAAAAAGAATTTTAAAACTATCAAAAATTGTTTTTTTATAAATCTTTTTTTTTAGCTTTTTATCTCTGATGGGGTAGGGTTGGTCTGAGAATTTATCCCATTCAAACATGTAGTAGTTCTTTGGCTATTTTTATAATTTCTTCTTCTTTTATCTCAGAAATAGAGAAGTCATTTTTATTTAGTTTATAGGGGTCTACATGAGAGGGAGATTTTAAAACCTTATTGATTTTTGTTTCATAAATTCTTGTTGGCGGTGTAGGTCCAAAAAGGGTAATTGATGGGATATTATTTGCCCATGCGATATAGCTAGGTCCTGTATCATTTCCAATTAAGAGCTCAACATTTGAGATGAGAGCTTTTAGTGCATTGAGGCTGATTTTTGGAAGCACAGTAACATTTTTACAATTTTTTTCTATAAATTTTGCATCTTCATATTCACTTTGGTTTCCAAAAGGGATGAGGATATTGGCTTCAAGTGCATTTGCAATTGTGACTAACTGCTCTTTAGGATAAATTCGACTTTGCCATGTGGAGCCAACAACAAAAACTATATTTTTTTTATCTTTTACTAAAAACTCACTAACACTTTCCAAATCTTCTGGAGCATAAAATAGATAAGGCTCTTTATCCATGACACTATCTTTACTCATTTCAATATCTAAAGCCCTAGCAGCTAAAACTCTATATCTTTCGATGGTATTCTCACAGTAAGGGATATAAATCTTTTTGGTATAAAACTTAGCAGCAATACTCTCTCGTGTAGAATCTTTATCAAAACCAGCAACATTTGAAGATAGTAGTTTTGAAGTGATGGCTGATTTTGTCAAACCTTGCAAATCTATAACAATGTCATAATTTTCTTTTGCATAAGTTTTTATCTTTTTTATCTCTTTAAAGATATTGAAAAAACTCTTTTTTATCGATTTTAGTTTGACTGTTTTTATAGTATCGATGTCGGGATTGTGTTCAAGTATAGATGCAAATCCCTCTTCAATGATCCAGTCAATTTTTGCATCAGGAATTTGTCGTTTGATAAATTGCACAATAAATGCAGAGTGTATGATATCTCCAAGAGCAGAGAGCTTTACAATGGCGATTTTCATAACTTTAGTATTGCCCTTTAAGTGCTGCTGCCGTATCACGAGTTGCTTGCTTTTTCTTCAAATCTTCGCGTTTGTCATGAAGCTTTTTACCTTTTGCTAATGCGATTTGGACTTTTGCAATATTTTTATGGTTAAAAAAGATACTTAAAGGAACAACTGTCAACCCTTCTTTTGCAATTTTTTCATCAATATGTCGAATCTGTTTTTTATGCAAAAGCAGTCGTCTTGTTCGTCTCTCTTCTGGCTTAAAGTGGGGATTTGTGGTTGAAAAGTAAGTAACATGGACATTAAATAAAAATGCTTCCCCTTTGATGATTTTCACAAAACCATCTTTTAGATTTACTCTTCCTTCACGAATTGCTTTTACTTCACTTCCCTTCAGTTCAAGTCCCGCTTCAAACTTTTCGAGTATCTCAAAATCATGGTACGCTTTTTTATTTCTTGCTACTGATTCACCCATTATTTACCTTAAAAAATGTACTTCCACTTCCGCTAAAAAACCAATTTGGTTTTTTGTAATCGGCAAGTTCTTTATAAATATCTAAACATGGAGGGAAAAGGTCGTTTAACTCTTTTGCTCCATAGTTTTCTAAAATTTCAGAAGATGATAGTTTTGATAATTTCTGTGCAAACTCTAAATCAATAGAATCTAGATAGTCACTTCTATATTTTTGATAGACTTTTGCCGTATCACACTCTATTTTTGGCGTAATGGTTTCGATAGTTAACGGCTCTTCATCAAACTCTTCCACAATTTCTCCGATTCCGCTTACATTTGCACTTGGGTAATTGTAGATAAAAAATGGAACATCTGCACCAATTTTTGCTCCCATTTGGGATAGTGTATCTTTAGAAAATTCCAATTTTAAAACTTCATTTGAAAGATTTAAAAAAGCAGCTGCGTTAGAGCTTCCACCACCAAGTCCTGCAAATTCAGGGATATTTTTTTCCACTACAACTTTGTAAGAATTGAAAAAACTATTTTTAGGCAAGAGTTTATAAGCTTTATAAATTGTGTTTTGCTCCAACTTACAACCAAAGTTACCAATGAGTTCAAACTCATTAGCTTCTGTCTCTTTTTTTTCAAAACTTATCGTGTCATAAAGATTTTCCACACGCATAAATCTTGAAATAAGCTCATGGTAGTTGTCTCTTGTGCCAACTATCTTTAAAAAGATATTAACCTTTGCATAGGATTTTATCGTCATTTTTTCAGTAGTTTACTCAAATCTTTTATGACTCTTACATCTGCTTTGGCATTTGCCTCTTTGTTTGCACCCTCAATTCTATCTTTGAGTTCTCCACGAAGAACCAAAACTTCTCGTGGTGCATCTATACCTATTTTTACCACACCTTTTGTGACTTCAACAATCTTTATCACAATATTATTTCCAAGAAGAATCTCTTCTCCCTCTTTTCGCCCTAGTATTAACACTATGAGACCTCCACACAGTAACCACACCCACAAAAGCTTAGTTTTGGGTGAGATTTGAAATATAAGATTTGAAGGACTAGCGAGCTAATTCGAAAATTCTTATGTTTTAAAGGTCGCCCAAAACTAAGCTTCCCTTCGGGTATCAATAGGTTTCCCATATACTTCGTTAATCGTTTTTGAACTAGCCAGCTAGTCCTGCAAACGATTGCCTCGTCTATAGAAAACCTATTGATATTGTGGGTGTGGTTACTGTGTGGTGGTCTCATAATATAACTCCATTTAGTAGATAACGCACTTTATCATCCTTGATTTCAAGTATTGATATTATTTTATCTAATTTTACAAAATATTTACCTTCATCTTGGATTTTAAAATCCTCTAATACTAATTTTCTTCCAAGAGTTAGATTTTCAGTATCTGAAAGATAAAAGTTTTCCGTAAGGTCTAAATAGTCCAATGGATTTAGAGCCTTTTCATCGTCAAAGACAAAATCTCCTTCACAAAGACGCTCTAATGCACTCAAACTTCCTTGAACTTGGAGTTTTTCACAAAGTATTTGAGCCATGCTTCGGATATAACCACCCTCAGAAATTGTGATATCGAAGGTTACAAAAGGGTGCTTATAATGTATAAGTTTTGTATCATAAACCGTACTAGAAATAAGTTTTAAATTGACCTCTTTTCCCGCCCTAGCCAAATCATAGGCTCTTGTTCCATCAATTTTTTTTGCTGAGTATTTTGGAGGTAGGTAGGTTATCTCTCCGATGAGTGAATCAAGTTCATTCTCTATTCTTGCCTCTTGAAATGGCATGAGTGTTTCAATATTTGTAATTTTTTCAATATCCAGCGTTTCACTAAATGCTCCAAGCCATAGTGTTGCTCTATAGGTTTTAGGGGCTTTTTTTAAAAACTGAAAAAGTCTTGTATGTCTTCCAAAAGCGATGATTAAAACACCTTTGGCAAAAGGGTCAAGTGTTCCTGAAAATCCAGCTTTCTTTACGCTATATCGTCTTTTTATTTTAGAAAGAAATCTATTTGAGCCGATATTTGCAGGTTTATAAGCTACAAAAAGTCTATCTATATTTTGTTTTGTCAAATTCGTTCTACAAATGATGCTAAGATATCTCTATTTGTCCCACCAAAATTTATTTTTAGTTTAAACTCTCTTTTGACTTTACTCACCTCTATAACACGACCAATTCCAAAAATTTTATGTTTTACAAGATTTCCTTTTTTATAAGAAGTTGAACGGTCAAGTTTTAGACAGCCTTTGTTGACTCCACACTCTGCTAAAAATCGACTTTTACTAAGGTTGGCTCGTTTCCCTTTATAGTATCTACTTGATGAGGAGCTAAGGGTAAGCTCTTTTTTGGCTCTGGTAATTGCCACATAACCAAGTCGTCTCTCTTCTTCGATATCAGTTCCATCTCCGATAAGTGGAAAAAATCCCTCTTCAAGACCGATGACAAAAAGATGTTCAAACTCTAAACCTTTACTGGCATGGATACTCATAATAGAGATACTTCGCTCATCTATCTGGTCTTGGTCACTTTGAAGTGCGATGTCATTTAAAAAATCATCCAAGCCAGAATCAGGGTATTGGACAACAAAATCCCTAAATAGTCCGTAAAATTCATCGATATTTGTCACTCGCTCCATGGCGTCTGGAAGTGCTTCATAGTAAGCTCTTATGCCAAAAGTATCTTCGAGATTGTCAATTAAGTTATAGGTTGATTCACTTGTTTTTTCTTGAAGTTCTTTAATGTCTTGACAAAATTTTTGCAAAGTTATAAATGCTTTTTTGCTAACTTGTGGCTCTAAATCATCGGTATGGGTGGTTAAATAGGTAAAGATCGAGCATTTGTGGTCATCTGCAGATTTTAAAATCTTATCTATAGTTGCACGTCCTAGACCTCTTTTGGGTTTATTAATGATGCGTTTAATTGAAAAATCATCGTTAGGGTTTGAAATGATACGAAGGTAACAAATCAAATCTTTAATTTCTGCTCTTTCGTAAAACTTCAAACCACCAACCATTTTATAAGGAACCCCTGCACGATTTAGCCCCTCTTCGATAGAACGACTTAGTGCGTTGATACGATAAAGTAGGGCGATATCTTGTGGATTGGTGCCAGAATCAATTAACTTTAGTATTTTTCTAGCAATACTTCTAGCCTCCATGTTTTCATCATCATGATGGAGTACTGTTATCTCATTGCCTTCTTCTTTTGTACCATGTAACTCTTTACCTAGACGATTTCTATTGTGTTCGATAAGCTCATTTGCAGCTTTTAAAATGGTATCTGTTGAGCGGTAATTTTTCGTTAGTTTAACTACTTTTGTATCGGCAAATTGATCTTTAAAATTCAAAATATTTTTGATATTTGCTCCACGCCAGCCGTAAATACTTTGATCATCATCTCCTACGACACAGAGGTTATTGTGCTCGGATGAGAGTTTTTGGAGTAGTTTAAATTGTAAATCATTGGTATCTTGATACTCATCTACCATGATGTATTGGTATTTTTGGCTTGTCTCACGACATAGCTCTAGATTTTGATTGAGAATTTTATATGGGAGTGCTAAAAGATCGTCAAAGTCTACAAGATTGTTAATGGCAAGATACTCTTCATATTTTTGATAGAGATTTGCAATTTTTTTGAAATTTGGAAGTTCTGCCGTTTGCATGGCATCTTCTGGAGTTAAAAGGTTGTTTTTAAAACGGGATATTTCATTGGCAACCATAGCAATGGTAAGATCAGTATCAAAACTTTTAATAATTCTTTTTTTATCGTCTGTATCTATGATAACAAATGAGTTTGATCGACCAAGCTCTGACATATGAAACTTTAAAAATAGCAGTCCAAATTTATGAAATGTACACATGAGCGGAATGTAAGAAACCTCATTCTCCAATAAAGCCATGGCACGAGATCTCATTTCTGCTGCTGCTTTGTTTGTAAAAGTCAGCGTTAATATAGAGGAGGGTGGTATACCGTTTTTTATAAGATATGCCACTCTTGAAGTGATAGTTTTTGTTTTACCGCTTCCAGCACCTGCTAAAATTAGTATCGCACCATCAATTTTCTGTACAGCCTCTTTTTGTGCTTCATTTAAATTTTCAAAAATCTTTTCCATTGTTTACCACTTTGTGTTATTACTTTTTCAAATTTTTCTATTATATGGTATATTATATAGAATTATAAATAAAAGTTTTATAACAGAGTGTTGTTTTATGTGTTATTTTATTATAATTTGTTATACTAGTTAAAATATTATAAGTAAATCAAGGATTTTACATGCTTAAAGACTTCGCAAAACTTGGAACATTTCTTACTGTAGTTAAGGAGAGAAGTTTTTCAAAAGCTTCTAAAAAATTAGGTATTTCACAACCCGCAGTGACGCAACAGATAAAATGGCTCGAAGATTATCTTGACACTAGGATTGTTGAGAGAAAGAAAAATGGTATTACATTGACTAAGTCTGGAGAAGAGCTTTATCGTGTGGCACTTAGGCTTGATAAGTGTGTAGGTGGTGTTGAAAAAGAGATTATTCGTATTATGAACAAAGAGTTGACTTTTATCATCGGTGCTTCTTTTACGATAGGAAACTATATCCTTCCAATGTGTTTGAATGACATTAAAGCAGCTATTGAGAATGATGTTTTAATTCAAGTGGATCTTACTCAGAAGATATTAGAACAATTGATAGATAAAAAAATTGATTTAGCGATTATCGAATCACCTATCTTTTTAGATAATATTATCTATAGAGAGTGGACTGAAGATGAGATGATCTTGTTTAGTAACCAACCTTTACCAAAAACTGTGAGACCAGAAGATTTGAACAATTATAGCTGGGTTTGTAGGGAAGAAGCTTCACATACAAGACGATTGATGAGTGAAGTTTTTGAAGAGGCAAATATCGAATGTAAATCATTTGATATCCGAACTACAGTCACAAGTCCAACTGCTATCAAGCAGACAGTATTAAAGTCACCAAAAGATGATGGAACACAGACAGTTGCACTTATCTCTAAACAAGTTGTTGAAGATGAGATTGAGAGTGGAATGTTATATTCTGCGAAGATAAAAGGCTTGGTTTTTAAAAGACCATTTTACGTAGCGTATCTTAAAGATAGAAAGCATGATGCGTTTATTGATAAAGTGACGAGCTTTATCATGTCAAGAAGAAAGTTTTAGTCTTTAACAAAACCCTTATTTTTAGGGTTTGAGAGGAAGATATTTGTTGAGGCTTCAATATTGATATTTTTCTCTTTTCTCTTTTGTCTCATAGAGAGATTTATAAAAATTGGTGTATCTTCTAAGACAATTTGCACAATAGAGTTTAATGGAATTGTGACATAACTTCCAACATTTTGATGACCAAACCCTGCTTCAAAATAGAGATTATCATCATCAATACTGCAACTCTCATGTGTATATTCTGAAATTACAAAAAGCGTAATGGGTTTGAAATTGTCACTTATCTCTGCTGGTAATATTGGGTCGTAAGTAATTTCATCAATATGCGTAAGGATTGAAAAAAATACCCCTTTTTGAAGCAGCATTTCGATGATATCTCGTTGATGAAATACCATCAATTCCGAAAAATCATAATCTTGGAGAAAACTTTTTATCATCTACTAAACCTCAAATTTTATATCTTTTATCTCATGGAACCCAATCAATGCGTTCATTATAGCAAAACGAGCTGTATTTTTCATATCTTTAACTTTTATATCTTTTTCTATAATTAATTTATCTTTTAAGAGTTTGGCTCTTTGAGTTCCATGGAGTAGTGGTTTTTTAGGAGTTATCCATTGTTCACCATCGTAAATTGCGATATTTGCAATGCTTGTGTCACAAATTAACCCATCTTTTACAATTATTATATCATCACAAAATCCTTTTTGTTCAAATAATTTATCTAATTCTTCTCTATCAACGCTTTTGTATGGGTAATTTATTTTGGAATGGACAATTTTAAAGGATTGAAAAATTCTAGGTTTATAGGCGATTATATCAATAGATTGGATATTTTCATCATAAATAACTTTGCATCTGTAAGTTTTCTCATCTGGAGCTTCTACAAAATGAGAAAGGTCAAACTCTGTTTTTTTCTTATATATATCATTGATTGTACGATTGAGTCTTATGTTATGTTGTTCAAGATTTAAAATCTTTCCATTTTCAATTTTTAGGGTTTCAAAAAAAAGGGACATAAACTTTTTCACACATTTCAAGATATTCAGATTCACAGTTACTATCTATGGTAATTCCACCACCACTTTTATAAACTAATCCCTCAGGAGTTTTTTCAATATAGCGTATCATGACAGCACTATCAAGGGTTTTCCCATCATAAACTCCAAAAAATCCACTAAAAAAACCTCTCTCATATCCTTCCACTTTTTTAATTATTTCTATGGTACTCTTTTTAGGAGCACCAGTAATACTTCCAGCAGGGAGCATGGTGGTTAAAATATCTCCTAAATGCTCATGCCAGTTAGTTTCAAGTTCTCCTTTTATTTTGGAGCTTACTTGTAAAAGTTCTCTCTCCCCAGCTTTGATTTTTTCAATATAGCGAAATTTCTCAACCCTGACTTTTTTACTTACCATACTCAAATCATTTCTCAGCAAATCAACAACCATGACATGTTCAGCCATCTCTTTTTTATCGTTTAATATCTTTTCTCTTGCATTGGGAATTGAAGCTTCAATTGTCCCTTTCATCGGATAAGTATAAATTAAATCATCTTTTATCTCTACAAATCTTTCAGGCGTAAAGCAGATAAACTTATCTTTAAAATAGAGTTTGAATCTTGCATCGGTATAGTCGTAAAGCTCTTTTAAAGTGTAATCAATTTCAAGTTTAGAAGGAAAAGTTAAATTGATGAGGTAGGTGTTTCCTCTTTTAATCTCTTCTTGAATTTTGTCAAATGCCTTTTTATAAGTTTCTAGTTTAATTGGGTGATAGGTATGAGGTATTTTCTTATTATGATAGACATCTTTCGGATTTCCAAATGAGAAATGGATATCGCTGTCAAGCTCATCAAGGGGAGCAATATAATGATTTTTCGCTTCAAAATCTATAACAAAAAAGATAGGCTCTTTTCTTTTGCCATAGTCATTAAGCTTCTGTTTAAGTGTCTGCATTTATAAGATATTCAAGAACCGCCATTCTAGTAAACATTCCATTTTTCACTTGTTCTAAAACTTTACATCTAGAATCTGCCAGCATAAAATCATCTATATCAATATTTCTATTTACAGGTCCTGGATGTAAAAGTAAGATATCTCTATCCCCTATTAAATCCTTAGTGATACAAAAATCCCGTGCATAATCTTTTAAAGAGGCGTAGATTTGATTTGAGTGACGTTCTGTTTGGGTTCTAAGGCTCATAATGATATCAACTTCATCAATAATCTCTTCGATATAGTGTGTGTTTCTATAGTTTTTTGTTCTTGGCATGAAGTGCGGAGGAGCGACCATGATGACTTCAAGTCCAAATCGGTTTAAAAGTTCGATATTGCTATTTGCTACACGAGAGTTTTTTATATCGCCAACAATAGCAATCTTTTTTCCTTTAACCTCTCCACCAAAATGCTCATTAATTGTAAATAAATCTAAAATGGCTTGTGTAGGATGTGCATGTGCACCATCTCCACCGTTAATAATAGGACAGTTTATATAGTTGGATAATATTTTTGGAACACCAGCATTTTGATGTCGAATGACAATAGCATCAGGCTCTAGTGCATCTAAATTGGCTGCGGTATCAAAAAGTGTTTCGCCTTTGCTCGAAGAGCTTTTAGAAACATCAAGACTAACCACTGTAGCACCAAGCCTTTTGGCTGCAACTTCAAAACTACTCCGCGTTCGGGTAGAATTTTCAAAAAATATTGTGATGATTAACTTGCCATCTAATAAATTATCACAGCCATGTTCTTTAAATAGTTTAGCTTTTTTAAAGATATCTTCAATAGTTTGAATATCGAAATCTTTAGTATTGATTAAATGCTTCATGTAAAGAAATATATCAAATTTATGCTTCACAAACACTTCACAAATATAGGAGTATAATAAGAAAAACTTCAAGGAGAAGTCATGAAAAAAATAGTAATTGTAAGCCTGATTTTGGCTACAACTATATTAAACGCAGAACAGATGAGTTATGTAGAACATGTTAATGTTTCAAACGCAACTCCCTCATATGAAAATGTCATCACAAGAGTGCCCCATCAAGAGTGTTATGATGAGAGCGTTCCTGTTACCTATCAAAGTGGTGGTTATCAACAAAGTGATACGGGTGCAGCGATAGTTGGTGGAATATTGGGTGGTGTTCTTGGACATCAGATTGGTGGTGGTCGTGGTAAAGATGTGGCAACAGTTGGTGGTGCGATTTTAGGAACTTTTGTAGGACAAAATGCAGCAAGGAACAATAGGCAAACCTATCAATCAACTTCTAGTTATGAGACAAGAAGGCGTTGTGTTACAAAATATAGTGAGAGAAGTGAACGAAAATTTATGGGATATAAAAATGTAGCCTATTATAAAGGACGAAAAATTGTCAAGTATAGTGATAGAAAGTTATCCACTATCCCTGTTACTGTGACAATTAGTTATTAACTGCTCCGTTAATGCGTCAAGACTATTTTGTAGAGAGAAAATCTTTGTAAAGTGGTCTTGATAAAAAGGAAGTGTTATCGTTTTAAAATCTTCCGTGTCTTCAAAGTGGTTTATACACCAATTATGAGAAATATTTCTGCTTTTTAGTGCTTCAAGGCTTAAAAGTGTCTCATTGATACACCCTAATTTGTCATGTGTTACCAAAAGTGCATGGGCATCGAAATGTTTGATAAAATCTATGATATAAAAATCTTTTAAAACAGGTACTAAAAGTCCTCCAGCACCTTCTATTAAGAGGATATCACACTGTTTTTTGATTTTGTTGTAACTTTCCTTTATTTTGTCAAAATCAATAGTTTTCCCACTATTCGCCACATAGGGTGCAGCAGGGAGTGAAAATTGAATGGGACAGATATCCTCTATGGTGATAGATTTGAAGTTTGGATTTAGTTTTTGACATGTCTGTAAGAGCAATGCAGCATCTAGTGGTGCACTATCAACACCCGTTTCAATAGGTTTGAATGCCCCAACTTTGTACCCTCTATCATCAAGAGCATGTAATAGTTTTAAAGTTGCATAAGTTTTCCCAACATTTGTGTTTGTTGCGGTGATAAATAAGCTTTTCATGTTACATATATTACCAAACTACAAGTTAGAGTGATATTTTTATCAAAATTTGGACAAATTTACTCTTGATTGGAAAAATATATGTATAATAGAAGGGTTAATTACACAAAGGGAAGTTTTGGAACATAAAAATGATGAATCATTAGAATTAGAGAGCGAAGAATCACTATCTTTTCTAAAGAGGTATAAAGTTGTTTTGTTAAATGACGATT
>JAOZKZ010000055.1:10194-11893 GCA_029935075.1 Campylobacterales bacterium | reverse complement strand
GCATGTCCACCACCTATTATAATTACATCATATTTCATTTATATAAACCCTATATCTTTTTCTCATTATACCATGCTATAATCAGTTTATGTTTACAGGATTGATAAGAGAATTGGCTACGGTCAAAAGTATGGAAAATGATTTTTTAACGCTGAGTGCAGAGTATAAACCAAATATTGGTGACTCAATTGCTATAAATGGTGCATGTCTTACGGTGGTAAAATTGGGTAGTGGGGAATTTACAGTAGAGCTCTCTGCTGAGACAAAATCCCTTTTGGCTGTGGAAAACTTAAAAGGTAATGTTCACATGGAACCTGCTATGAGACTTAGTGATAGACTAGAAGGTCATATCGTGCAGGGGCATGTTGATACGGTGGGTACTATTACAAATATTTCTAAGTCAGAAAAAGCTTATGATTTTTTTATAGAGGTTCCTGAAAAGTTTATCAAGTTTATCATTCCCAAAGGGAGTATCACGATTGATGGTGTGAGTTTGACTGTCAATAGTGTGGAGAATAATAGTTTTAGATTGACCATTATTCCTCATACGATGGAAAATACACTTTTTGAAACTTATCAAGTTGGCTCTGAAGTAAATATCGAAACTGATATGTTTGCACGATATTTATATCACATGTTTGGCAGTAAAGAAAAATCTGTTAGCTGGGATACTATCGAAGGTATCATGGCTAGATATTAATGATTTTTACTAAATTTGAAGATTTTCTATTTTTTACAATTACTTCTCGTTATGGTGGGGTAAGTGATGTTCCATATGATTCGTTAAACCTTGCACTACATGTCAAAGACAGTCCCAAAGATGTTTTGGAAAATAGGACAATAATTTCTGAGAAACATAATTTTTTAATTGAAAATCTAATCTACATGGAGCAAACGCATAGTTCAAATATTGCAGTTATAAAAGATGCTTCTATTAATAGGATAGAAAATTGTGATGCTCTTATCACAAATGTTAAAAATATCCCCCTTATGGTTATGGTTGCGGACTGTATACCGATATTACTCTATGACCCGATAAAAGAAGTGATAGCTGTTGTCCATGCTGGGCGAAATGGTACTTTTAATGAAATTGCCAAAAAGACAGTTTTAAAAATGGCTAGTGAATTTAAGTGTGAGGCTTCGGATATTTTAGTTTATTTGGGTGCTTCGATACATAAATGTTGTTATGAAGTTGGAGAAGAGATTGCACGACTTGTTGATGATAAATATAAAAAGATAAGAGATGAAAAATGGTATTTGGATTTGCACAGCATGAATGTTGACCAACTGAGAAGTGTGGGTATAAAAGAGATTGAAATATCATCTATATGTACATGTTGTGATGAAGACTATTTTTCATATAGACGAGAAGGGATTACTGGACGCTTTGCTGGTATTTTAAAACTTCATGGATAAAAAAGCAGTAGCTCTAAAGTACCATGAAGATGGAAATTCAGCTCCAAAAGTTGTGGCAAAAGGAAAAGGTCCTATTGCTGAGAAAATTATGGAAAAAGCAAAAGAGTTTGATGTTCCTATCTTTCAAAACAAAGCTTTAGCTGAGAGTCTTTTAAATTTGGATTTAGATGAGCAAATCCCCCCAAATCTTTACAAAGCAGTAGCTGAGGTTTTTGTTTGGCTTATGAAGAGTGAGAAAAAAGCACAGATAAGTAAATAGTGCGGTTTATCTGCACGTGGGCGA
>JAOZKZ010000055.1:0-10094 GCA_029935075.1 Campylobacterales bacterium | reverse complement strand
ACATAGCGTTAGCGTAGTAAAATGGGCTTTGCTCATTTTGCGTATTAACTATGTAGGGAGTGAGAAAAAAGCACAGATAAGTAAATAGTGCGGTTTATCTGCACGTGGGCGATCTGCCGAAGATAACATAGCGTTAGCGTAGTAAAATGGGCTTTGCTCATTTTGCGTATTAACTATGTATGGAGTGAGAAGAAGGCACAGATGAGTAATAAATAAAATTTAGATATTAGCAAGCTGTGGAGTAGGTTTTCCGATATGATATCCTTGTGCATAATCAACTCCCAAGAGTCTTACTTTATCAAGAATTTCTTGTGAGCTTACAAATTCAGCAATCGTTTGGATTCCCATATCTTTTGCGATGGAGATAATTGATTTTGTCATAATCTCACTATTTTTATTGGTATTTATATCCCTAATCAATGAGCCATCAATTTTTATATAATCAACATCCAGTTTAAGAAGTTGTTCAAAGTTTGAGTATCCGCTTCCAAAGTCATCAATGGCTACTTTGCATCCCAAAAGTTTTACTTTTTTGATAAAATTGATTACTTTAATATAGTTATCAATCTGTTCACTTTCAAGAATTTCGAAAGTAATAAGGTGTCCTAAGTTGCTACTGTTTAGTTTTCTATAAATAAAACTTGATACTTTTTTATCCGTAATATCATTGACAGATATATTGATGGTGATAGGAAATTGTGAAATTTGAAGTTTTATAAAACTATTTTTTATCATCGTTAATGATAGCTCTAAATAGAGTTTTGATTTTTTTGCTGTATCTAAAAAATCTGCTGGCTTTAGGTATCCATCATCTTTGTTTTGAATTCTTATAAGTGACTCGAATTTTTCTATCTCATTGGTTTTGAGATTGTAAATTGGTTGGAAAAAAGGGACAACTCTGTCTTCAACGATAGCATCTTTAATGGTTTGGTTCATTTTGATATTTTTTATAAATTGCTCTTCATGCTGAGAGTTTTTATCATATATTTTATAAGCTCTTTTTAGACTTTGTGCATCCTTTAAAGCAAGATAAGCACATTTAACCGTATCTTTTTTACAATGAGATGCTCCGAGTGTAAAGGAGATGTTAAGGGCAGTCTCTTTAAAATAAAAATTCTCTTTCTCAATTTCTTGTGATATTTTTTTAAGATATTCATCAAGTGCAATTACATTAAATCTCTTTGTTATTAAAATTGCAAAACTATCAAGGTCTAGTTTGTAAAGTTGTGATTCTGTTGTTGGAAGTTCTTGAGTGAGCCACTTTGCTACATGTGAGAGGATTTTATTTCCAGCATCTATGCCAAAATATTCACTAATTTCATTAAATCCATCAATATTAATGTATATAAGTGTATTTGCTCCAAATTTAGGGTTTTTTATATGGTCTAAGTCATCAATCAATTTTGATTTTGTAGAGAGCCCTGTAGTTTTATCTATTAAGAATTGTGCTTTAAGTTCTTGCTCAGTTTTTAGAGAGTTTGAAAGGTTATTATATGTAACAAGATACTCTTTTTTTGATGCTGATACTGCAGATTGGATAATGAGGCTATGGAAACTTTGTTGATGTTTGTTAGATTTTGGAGATTCGATTATTCTTTTAAAACTTCCATTTTGGTTAATATCTTTTAAAATATTAAAAGATTCAGTAGATAAAACATTAAATAGATTTTGCCCCAAGAGTGTTTTCCCTTGGTATTTAGACTCTTTTAAAAAACGATTATTAAAATCTATAATATTAAATGAATCATCAATTGTGGCATATCCAATATTGGAATCTAAAATATTTTCTCCATTAATTGGTTCAGAAAGTTGGTTTGCATGGATGCTTTTTTCTAAATTTTTATGCTTGACAAAAAGTAGAGAATAGAGCCCAACAATTGTAAAAACTAACATCATTATAAAAGTATTAGTATTAGAACTATTTAATAGAATTAGAATAACAAAGAGTATAATACCTATAGATATATATGCAAAATTATCTTTAATCAATTTAAAATATTTATGCACACTTAAATCCTGATACTAAAATTTTGAATTAAAGATTATACAGATTTAAACTGAATTAATTATTATTTAATTGAAAAAAATTAAATAATTTCTATAATTAAGTTTGTATTTTGATAGAATTTGGACTTATAAAAAAAGGTTTAATGAGATTTTAATCATTATTTCAATAAAATGGCTCGCTTTTAAATTCACACACACCAATCCTTGAACGGTTGCAACTTCCAATGTTGTTGAGGGGTGTGGAGGTAAAAACCAAAAAATTTAACACAAGGAGTCATTGTCATGGTTACAATGAAAGATTTACTAGAATGCGGAGTCCACTTTGGACATCAAACAAGAAGATGGAATCCAAAGATGAAACCTTATATCTTTGGCGAGAGAAAAAATATCTATATTATAGATTTACAAAAAACATTAAGATATTTCAGATACACATACAATATCGTTAGAGATGCAGCTGCTGAGGGTAAAACAATTATGTTTGTTGGTACTAAAAAACAAGCTTCTTCAGCGATAAAAGAGCACGCAGAGAGTTGTGGTATGCCATATGTTAACCATAGATGGTTAGGTGGAATGTTAACAAACTACCAAACAATTAAAAAATCAATTAGAAAACTAGATATTATTGAGAAGATGGAAGAAGAGGGTCAAATCGACCTTATGACTAAAAAAGAAGCATTAATGCTTTCTCGTAAAAAAAGTAAACTTATGGATTATCTTGGTGGTATCAGAGATATGAAAGTTGCACCTGATATGATTTTTATCATCGATACAGTAAAAGAGAAAATTGCAGTTGCTGAAGCAAATTGTCTTAACATCCCTGTAATCGCTCCAATAGATACAAACTGTGATCCTGATGTTGTAGCATTTCCAATTCCTGGAAATGATGATGCTATTCGTTCAGTTCAACTTTTCTGTAGAGAGATGGCAGAAGCTATCAATGAAGGAAAAGCGTTAAGAGAGCAAGATAGTGCAGATGAAGGTAAAGAGACAAGTGAAGAAGAAGTAGTGGCATCTGGAGATATTAGTGATTCTGAAAAAGAAGATTTGATAAAAGAGGCTACTAAAGAGGGCGAAAAAGAAGATGCTGCAAAACCAGCAGCTAAAGAAGATACAAAAGAGGAAAAATAATGACAATTTCTGCGGGAATGGTTAAAGAGCTCAGAGAATTATCTGGTGCTGGTATGATGGATTGTAAAAAAGCTCTTGTTGAGACTGAAGGTGATATCGAAAAAGCGATGGATTACCTTCGTGAAAAAGGTCTTGGAAAAGCAGCTAAAAAATCTGACAGACTTGCGAGTGAAGGTTTAGTTTCTGTTGTCGTAAGTGATGATTTCACAAAAGCAACGATTAGTGAAATTAACTCTGAAACAGACTTTGTTGCTCAAAATGATGGTTTTATAAACTTTACAAAAGGTACAACAGTTCATTTACAAACATCTGGCGTGTCAACTGAAGAAGAGCTTACAAAAACTCAAGTTAACGGAGTTGATTTTGAAGAGTATTTTGGTACTGAAGTCTCTAAAATTGGTGAGAATGTAGTATTAAGAAGATTTGCTACAATCAGTGCTGGTGAAAATGGTGCTATAAATGGATATGGTCACTCAAATGGTAGAGTGGGTGTTGTTCTCGGTGCTGCTTGTGATAGTGCAAAAACAGCTGAAGGTGTAAAAGAACTTCTTAAAAACATCTGTATGCACGCAGCAGCTATGAAACCATCAGTTTTAAGTTACACAGATTTAGACTCTGAGTTCATTGAAAAAGAGAATATCGCTATTATTGCTGATATCGAAAAAGAGAATGAAGAGTTAAGAAGACTTAAAAAACCTGAAAAAAGAATTCCTCAGTTTGTAAGTAAATTACAGTTAACTGAGAAAGCTTTGGTTCAAGCAAAAGCTGATATGGAAGCTGATCTTAAAGCACAAGGTAAACCTGAGAAGATTTGGGATAGAATTATCCCTGGTCAATTAGAGCGTTTTGTAGCTGACAATACTCAGCTTGATCAGCAGTTGGCACTTTTAAGTCAATTTTTCGTAATGGACGATAAAAAAACTATCGAGCAAGTTGTTGCTGAAAAAGCTGCAGAGCTTGGTGGAACAATTGAGCTAGTTGATTATATAAAATATGATCTTGGTGAAGGCTTAGAGAAAAAAGTTGATGATTTTGCCGCTGAGGTTGAAGCACAATTAAAATAAAAACAGTAGGAGAATTATGATTACTACAACTTTACTTCATGATTCTCAATCTGGAGGCGTTAAAAGTATTTTAACAGCCTCTGGACTCTCTCATTCGTTCGACTATACCTTATTTGAAAATGTTGATATAAATATTCACCAAAAAGAGTCTATAGCAGTTCTTGGGGTTAGTGGCAGTGGAAAATCAACACTTCTTCACATCCTTGCAACACTTTTAAAACCTCAATACGGTGAAGTGATATATGGCGATGGTTACATGTATGAACAAGGTGATAAAAAACTTTTAGAGATACGCAGAGATGATATAGGCATTATTTTTCAATCTCACTATCTTTTTAAAGGGTTTAGTGTTAAGGAAAATTTAGAGATATCTTCTATGATTTCTGGAAATTCTATAGATATGGATTTGATAAAAAAACTAAAAATTGATGATACCATGCACCAAAATGTTTCTGAACTTTCAGGTGGACAACAACAAAGAGTTTCAATAGCAAGAGTGCTTTTAAAAAAACCAAAACTTATCTTCGCAGATGAACCGACGGGAAATTTAGATAGACAAACTGCAAATGAGGTTATGGATGTGATGCTTGAATATATCGAAAAAAACAATGCAGGGCTTTTTATAGTGACGCATGATGAAAAAGTTGCCAGTCGTTGCAATAGTGCTTATAGACTTCAAGATAAGAGGTTATTCCCCGTAACCATATGACTCAGTTAGCTGATTTTATAACTCAAGATAACGCAATTGTCTTTTTTCTACTTTTCTCTAGAATTGGTGGTGTTATGGCTTTTTTCCCATTTTACTCTCATACTTCCATCTCTGTTATGGTTAAAAGTGCTTTTATTTTTTATCTAAGTATTCTCTTTTTTCCGGCTGTAACATTGAGTGTGGTTCCTGTAAATATTAGTGATCTTGCCTTGATGGTACTTAGTGAGTTTATGCTTGGATTTATTGCAGGATTGGTGCTTAACATGATTTTTGGAGCTCTTGGGCTTGCAGGTATGCAAATCGCCATGGTAATGGGCTTTTCAATGGCATCAGTTATGGATCCGGCTACGGGAACCAATACGCCAATTATCTCAAATATCTTGACCCTTCTTGCAATTATGATGTTACTGGCTTTTGATGGGCACCATTTGATACTACTTTTTTTAAATGAGACGATGGGTTCGATTGAGCTTGGTGGATTTTATCCGAAGCCATTTATTTGGGAGTATTTAAGTTCTGCTTTTACGCATTTATTTGTAATGGGTTTTATCATTGCTTTTCCTATCATGGCACTCTCGATACTTTCAGATGTTATCTTTGGAATGCTTATGAAAACAATGCCTCAATTTAACCTTTTAGTAGTTGGTTTTCCTATAAAGATATTTTTATCCATCATGGTACTTGCTGCCGTTTTAGGTGCAATGATGAATATATTTAAGAGAGAGTTTTTAGAGGCTTTTGAGTTTTTGAAGTTGATGTTATAAGTTCTTCACTAGGTTCGCCTAAATAAAAACCTTGAGAATAATCTGCTCCATACGCTTTTACAATATCAAAAATATCTTCATTATGGACATACTCAACAATCGTTTTACGGTTTAGTTTTTTTGAAAATTCGATAATAGCTTCAGTAATGATAAGTGCATTTCTATCGATGTTTATGTTTTTAATTAAACTACCATCTATCTTTATAAAATCAGCATCAAGTGTAAGGATATGCTCAAAATTTGCATAGCCACTTCCAAAATCATCAATCGCAATTTTTGCACCATAGGCTTTGATATTTTTGATAAAGCTATTTACCTCTTTATAATCTTGAATTTCTTCAGACTCAACAATTTCAAAAATTACCCGTTTTGGATTATCGTAACTTGAGAGTTTTTCAAGTATATAATTAATCGTATCTTGATTGGTTATATCATCAATTGTGAGATTGATTGAGAATTCATAATTTTCATACTGTTTAAATTTTTCAAAGGTTTTATCAACCATTATTTTTGTAATTTGTTTGTATAAATCTGCTTTTTTTGCGATATCCAAAAAGAAAAATGGAGAAATGATTTTTCCATTTTGTTCAACCAATCTGACAAGTGCTTCATACTTTGTTATAAGACCTGTTTCATTATCTATGATGGGTTGGAAAAATGGACGAATTCTGTCTTCTACAATGGCATCTTGAATTTTTTTAATCCATACCATGTTCTGGGCATAATCATCATCTTTTCGTAAAGAGTTATCATATATCAAGTAGGATTTATGTTCAAGTTTTGCATGTTTTAGTGCAATATTAGCATCTGAAAAAAGCGTATCTTTATCCTCCCCTAAAAATGCAACACCTGATGTTATCTTGATATGTATACAACTTGTTTCATCACATGCTATGTCACTTGACTCTATAAGTTTGGTAATTTTTACAATTATATTTTCAAAGGTCTCTTTTGTATGGTACCCTTTTTTGAAAAGAATGGCAAAGTCATCAGCATGTAGTTTATAAACAATACAGTCCATATCTTTTGACATTTGATGGAGTAAACTGGCGATATGAATTATGACCTTATCTCCAACAACATAACCATAAAAATCATTTAGATTTGAAAAGTTGTTTAAATTAATTCTCATTAATAGTGGATCATTAAAGATTTTGATATCTTCCAAAAGTTTGATTCTATTTGGTAGTAGTGTCAGTTCATCAATTTTATGTTTCTCTTTTTGTGCTTCTAATTCGGTAATATCATGTCTCACTGCAACATATTCTATAATTTCACCCTCATGGTCTAGCATAGGTATGATAGTGGCATCAACGATATAAAAACCTCCATCTTTTTTTCTATTTTTAATAATACCTTTCCATGTTTTTTTAGAGGAGATGGTTTTCCATAAATCTGTAAAAATATCTTTTGGAATATCTGGATGTCGTAAGATATTGTGGTGTCGCCCTATAAGCTCACTTTCTATATATCCTGATACTTCACAAAACTGTCTATTTATATAAGTTATAACACCTTTTTTATCAGACTTTGAGACAATACTTGTTTCATCTATAGCCATTTTATATGCATCTAAAAATGAGACATTTGTACTTAATTTTGCACTCATGTTGTTAAATGCATTGATTGCATCTCCAATCTCATCATTTGTTGTTGAGTAGATAGTGGTATTGTATTTTCCTTCTGCTACCATGGTGGATGCTAACTTTAGTTTTTCTAAACTAGCTAAAACTGAGGTGTAAAAGGCGGTTAGTGTGTAGAGTGACCCAATAATCATAAATATAAGTCCTGCCAACAACCAAAGAAGAGTATTTTGGTTATCTTGAAGCCTTTCTTTGGATATGCTTTCATATAAATTGCCAAGGTTTTTATAGTATAAACTTTGGGCAGAAATTGTATTGCGAGATACTTTTAGATAGTTATCATAATTGTAGTTTAGTATAGATGTATTCAGAATATGTTCGTCTAGTAGTTGAGAAATGTGTTGAAATTCAGTAACTGTTTTCTGTAAGAGTTTATTTATCTCTATGTAGTTTTTTTCATCTATTAAAGCTTTATTATTTTTGAGAAAAGAGAATTTTTCAGTACTAATAGAGATTAATTTTAAAAGATATTTCTTTTCATCTTCTGTGATAGAATTTTTTACAAGTATACCAGCACCTAAACCTTGAATACGACCTGTGATTTCAGTCAATTTAGGGATATCATCTGATAAAAGTCTTGATATATAGTTTAGTTTAGCGTTATAACTGGAGTTAAAATGGGTTTTTTGTGCAATGAGTTTTTCAATTTCAATCATCTTCATAATTAGTTTAGTATGTTTATCAAAAATAATTTTTCTCTTCTGTTTTGATAGTTGATCTAATTTTAAAAGTTCCCATCTGTTTATCATCTCAATAAAGAGGTAATTTCCTTTGAAGATATTTAAATTATCTGTATCATAGGTAATCAACTTTTTTTCAAGAAGATCCAAATCTTGTTCTATTAGCAATATATTTTGTTTTAGCGACTCTTTGCCATGAAGATAACTATTTACCATTCCTCTATGTTTAGCCAATAACTTTATGATTTCATAATTATATTTATTGTAATTAAGTCCCATGGTTCGCTTGTTTAATGATTGGTTTTCATGGATATGAAATATAAAAGTATTATAGGTAGGTACAATAATTGGTAAAATAAGAACGGTTGAAATAAGAAATATTTTTGCTTTGAATGTAAGTTTGTTTATCAGTAAAATTGCTGGATTTAAAACTTTTTGAAACACATACACCCTTTTGTCCTAATATATAACTTATACTATCGTCAAAAGGAGAAAAAATTTTATATTTAGTTGAACATTACACTCTTTTTTTTCATCTCTTCAAAAAAACCGTCAAACTTTTTTGCAATTTTGTAATCCTTAGTGGTATAAAGCAGTTCATAATTTTTAGAAAAAGCGGAATAACTCCAGTTTGCAGATCCAAAAAGTATTCTATTGTGGTCAAAAAGTGCAGTTTTTAAGTGCATGATTCCATAATATTTTTTGTTTTTTGAGATTTTACCTTTGAGTCTATAGACGGTAATATTTTTATATTTTGCGAGATAGTAAAGCATACTCTTTTTCTTTTGTGTTTTTGCAGAGCGTTCATCAAAGATAATTTCAACCTTTACTCCTCTTTTAGCAGCACTTTGTAATCTTTTGGCTATCTTTTTATGGGTAAAGTTATAAATAGTAATTTTAATGGATTTTTTGGATTGGTCGATATTGTCCATAATAGCTTTTAGTGCTGGTTTAGCATCTTGTGGTAATAGGTAAAAGTTCTCTTTTGCCGATAATTGCATGCTAAGGCTAACAAAAACTAATATTAGATAAAATAGATTAAATTTTTTTTTCATTAAACCTCATTTTTATGATTTAAGAGTTTAATTTAGCGTAATAATTATAAAAATATATTGGAGAAAAACAATGCCTTCTATTTTACTTATAAATGAGAATAAAATTGTCTCAAGACTACTACAACTTAGTTCCGAAAAAAATGGCTATAACCTTGAAGAAGTCTCAACACTTGATAGTTCTGGAGACTCATATGATGTAATTTTTGTTGATAGTGATAAGTATAGTGATACTCTTATGGGGCAGATTGAATCGAAGTTAAATTATGGGCAGTTGGGATATATTGGTACAAAACAAGAGACAGCTCCTGAGGGTTTTAATCTTGTAATTGAAAAGCCATTTTTGCCGACAGATTTTGTTGATATGATCAAAGAAAAAGTAATTGGAAGAGAGGTGCCTTTTGCAAAGGAAGCGATAGAAGCTTTTGACCTTGATGATGAAACAGATGTGCTTCTTGAAGATGATAGTTTTGATCTTGAAAATATTGAAAAAGGTGTTGAAGAACTTTTGATAAATGATACTGTAGAAGATGATATTTCACTTATGTCCTTGGATGAGTTAGATGAATTAGATGAGTTGGATGATGTAGATTTGTCATTAGATTCCTCTTTGATGATGACAACAGGTGTTGCTGCATCGATGGCAGTATCTGATAATTCAAATGAAGAGTTGGCTGATATGGTAAGTGAAATTGATTTGATGCAAGAAGATACCTTAGATCCAATTGAAGATGAATTAGAGTCTTTGGTTGAGGATGATATTTTATCTCTTGAAGAAGATCCCCTTTTGGAAGAGATAGCAGAGGAAGAACCTGAAGATGATATATCTACACTGGCCGTTGGTGCAGGAGTAGCTGCAGTTGGTGCGATTGCATCTCAAGCCCTTCAGGCTGATGAGACACCTGAAATAATAGAAGATATTCAAGAGGAGATTTCAACTTTGGATGATATAGACAGCTTAAGTGAAATAGATTTACAACATGCTCTTGGTGAAGATGTAATTGAAGAGATTATATCAGAAGAGATTGTTAATGATGGCGAAGA
>JAOZKZ010000054.1 GCA_029935075.1 Campylobacterales bacterium | reverse complement strand
CTGGTATGGGTGAATTGCATCTTGAAATCCTTGTTGATCGTATGATGAGAGAGTTCAAAGTTGAAGCTGAAATCGGTCAACCACAAGTTGCATACCGTGAGAGTATCAAAGATACTGTTCAACAAGAGTACAAATACGCAAAACAATCTGGTGGTCGTGGTCAATTTGGTCATGTTTATCTTGAGCTTGAACCTATGAAAGCAGGCGATGGTTATGAGTTTGTAAATGCTATCAAAGGTGGATCTGTTCCTAGAGAATTTATCCCTGCTGTTGATAAAGGTGTTCAAGAAGCGATGCAAGGTGGAGTTTTAGCAGGCTATCCTATGGAAGATGTTAAAGTTACACTTTATGATGGTTCTTACCATGATGTGGATTCAAATGAGATGGCATTTAAACTTGCTGCT
Organism: Campylobacterales bacterium; assembly: GCA_029935075.1. GTDB lineage: Bacteria > Campylobacterota > Campylobacteria > Campylobacterales > QNZT01 > SZUA-1433. The sequence continues at coordinate 11,508 of JAOZKZ010000054.1, read as the reverse complement.
TCAATGGGATTCAAAGAGGGTGCTAGAAAAGCTGGTGCGGTTATCATGGAGCCAATGATGAAAGTTGAAGTTGAAGTTCCTGAAGATTATATGGGTGATGTTATCGGAGATCTTAATAGAAGAAGAGGACAAATCGAAGGTATGGATGACAGAAGTGGAAACAAAATTGTTAACGCTTTTGTACCACTTTCAGAGATGTTTGGTTATTCGACTGATTTAAGAAGTGCAACTCAAGGTCGTGCTACTTATTCTATGGAATTTCACCATTATGCTGAAGTACCAAGAAATGTATCTGAAGAAATTATCAAAAAGAGAAATGGCTAGGAAGTAGGGTGGGACTAAAGTCTCCACTTCCTGTTTTTCAAAGGTGAGGCTTCGGTCTTGCCTTTTTTTATGCAAAAAAAGGGCGGTTCATCTGCCTGTGAGCTTTCTGTCCTCGTAGCTCAGCTGGATAGAGCACTCGATTCCTAATCGAGAGGTCACGCGTTCGAATCGCGTCGAGGACACTTAATAGACTTCTTGTAAATACAAGAAGTCTATTAGATTGTTATTTTCTTAGCAAGTTGTTCGGGTAATAATCCCATGGACTCTTCGACTAGTTTTGTATTTCCATGTACCGTAAATTTATCTTCATATTCAAAAGTAGTGATTGTAATACCTTCTATTCCAAGCTCTTTGATAGCACTAGCTACTCCACCCATTTGACTAGAGTCACTAAATACAAACCATTTTTTATATCTTTGTGAGAGTTCTTTTAATTTTTCTACATCTAGTGGTTTAACGAAAATTAAATCTAGTATTGCCACATCAAAATCAAGTATTTTTGCAGTTACACATGCTCGACCCACACCATTTCCATATCCGATAAGCAATATATCACTATCGCCATCTTTCAGTAGTTGGGACTTACCAATTTTTAATGGTTTACTCTCATACTCACATGGCATAAATGCACCTCTTGGATATCTAAAAGAGCAGGGGGTTTTCATGTTATATGCAAACTTTATCGCTTCAGTCATACTCTTTTCATCTCTTGGTGCAAAAAGTGTCATGTTTGGGATGGCTCTTAAAAAAGAGATATCAAAAGTACCTTGATGTGTCTCTCCGTCTTCACCTACGATTCCAGCACGATCTACGGCAAAAACAACAGGTAGTGCCATGATACACGCATCGTGGATAATTTGATCATATGCCCGTTGTAAAAAAGTTGAGTAAATTGCGACAAATGGTTTAAATCCTTCTTTTGCCATAGCACACATACTTGTTACGGCATGTTGTTCAGCAATGGCTACATCCCAAAATCGTTCAGGTAGGGTTTCCATAGGGATTTTTATACCTGTTCCACTTGGCATGGCTGCAGTAACTCCTACGATATTTTCTTTTTCAAGTGCAAGTGCTAAAAGAGATTCTCCAAACATAGTTGTGGCATTTTTTGCACCATTTTTTGCAATTGCTTCACCAGTATCTATATCAAATTTTCCCACACCATGCCAATGCTCAAAATACCCCTCAGCTATTTCATAACCTTTACCTTTTGTAGTTTGTGCATGGATAATTACTGGTTTTTTCATATTTTTAGCAATTGTAAAAGATTCGATAAGTGCTTCTAAATCGTGCCCGTTAGTTGGTCCTATATATTCTAGTCCAAGCTCTTCAAATAGTAATCCAGGTGTGATTAGTTTCAGACTTTCATCAAATCTTTTTGCTATATAAGTTGCACTCTCGGGTAAATGTTCAAGCACTTGAGTGGTCTTTGCTTTCAATTTTTGGTAAAATCGTCCAGCCATCATTTGTGAAAGGTAATTACTTATCGCTCCGATTGGTTTTGCAATGCTCATTTCATTATCATTTAGTATGATAATTGCAGGTAACTTGATATCTCCTAGCTCATTCATTGCTTCATAAACCATACCAGCACTCATAGAGCCATCACCGATTAATGCTATAGGTAAACGCTCTTCATTTTTCAATTTTATAGCTTTTGCTGCACCAACTGCTAAGGATATAGAGGTAGAGCTGTGACCTGCAATAAAATAATCATAAGGAGATTCACTTGGTTTTGTATATCCACTGATACCACCAAATTGACGAAGTGTATCAAACTCATCCCATCTATCAGTAAGTAATTTATGGGCATACGCTTGATGTGATACATCAAAGATAAAAGGGTCATTCTCTGAATCAAACACATAATGCATAGCCACTATAATTTCAACTACACCAAGTGTTGAACTTAAATGTCCACCATTTTTACTTACAGTTTCTAAAATCTTTTTTCGTATATCTACACATAACTCATTTAGTTGATCTATACTTTTCTTTTTTATGTCCATGCTTGTTACTCTTTACCTATAAGTTCCATTGCTTTATTTAATCGTGTAGAGATAGTTCCATCGATATTTGTTGAATCACTTAAAATTATAACGCCCCCACGACTAATAGCTTCGTCTTCTACAATGATAATGGAATCTGCGTTAAAATGTTCTGATATATCTTGGAAATCATTTTTATTTACTTTTAATGTGATTTTTCCAGCACTTTTAAGTGTTTCAATGAGAGCAGTTGCTATTGATTTTACAACTTTTATAGAGTCATTTTCTATCTCTTTTTTGATAACTTTTTTTGCTATTAAAATCGAACTCTCTACTAGGTCTTCTTCAATATTTTTAAACATTTCATCAAGATGATTTTTTTGCTCTTCTAAAATTGTAATTGAGTGTATTAGTTGGCTTTTGAGTTCATCATTTTCATTTTGGTAAGTTTCGCTTGTTTCTTTGATACCTTCTTCTTTGCCTTTATCAAAAGACTCTTTTATTTGTATCTCAAGTTCTTCTTGATGGCTTTTTTTTTGACTTTCTAGCTCTATTTGGAGTGTGACTATTTCAGAAGTTAGTATATCAATTTTTTCAAGTAATTCATTAACTGCTTCACTTTGATTTTCAGGTTCTGCTTCGTTTAAAGTATCTTCTTTTTGCGAAGTCTCTTTAAAAATATTCATATCAAATGTTACTTCATCACTTTCATCAAGCGAGAGTTTTCCAAATTGATATTTTTGGATGGTTACAGTATCGGAGTTATCTGCATTGATTATATTGCCCATATGCTCACTACTCAATTACCTCGTCTGCTTCGCCCATTTGTACTAAACCTTTCTCTGCTAGTTTTTGTACTTCTTCTACAATTTTTCGTTGAGCATCTTCAACATCTTTTACTTTTGTAGCACCTAAAAAGCCCATCTCTTCTTCAAATGCTTCGGCTGCACGTTGTGACATGTTCTCTAAGAATTTTTCTTTTAAATCCCCACCAGCACCTTTGAGTGCAACCATGAGTTGATTTTTATCTAACACTTTGAGTAATTCTCTAATTGCTGCCGTATCAAGTTTATCAATATCTTCAAATGTAAACATAAGCTCTTTGATAACATTGGCAAGGTCGTTATCTGATTTTTCAATGATTTCCATTGTTGATTTAGTCGCTTTTTGACCAAGCTTATTAAGTATTTCAGCCACAGCACGAGGACCTCCCACTTCAACCTTGTAAGAGGTGAGGGATTCCAATTTACTCTCTAATACGGCAGATACTCTTTTAATAATTGCTGGTGAGATATCTCCTAAGTTTGCCATACGAATTGTTACATCAGCTCTAAGATCATCTTCAAAAAATGAGAGTGTCTCCGCGGCAGCCACAGGGTTCATGTGTGCCAAAATAAGGGCAATAGTTTGTGGATGCTCATTTACAATAAAATCTGCTAATTGTTCTGGTTTTACCTTTGCAAGAAAGTTGAAACTTTTGGCTTCATTTAAATCTTTTGAGAGTTTATTAAGTATTGATTGTGCAGTATCAGCTCCAAAAGTCTTAAATAGGATCTCTTTCGCATAATCAAGACCACCATTAACGATATATTGGTTTGATTGAAAAAGTGCTGAAAACTCTTCTAAAACTGCTGTTGCTATAGGTTTATCATAGTTCTCCAACCTTACTAAATCAGCTGAGAGATCTGTAACTAGCTCAACATCCATGTTAGAAAAAAGTCTTGAGGTGGAATCATCACCCAATTGTGTGAGTAGTATGGCAATTTTTTTATCCATGTTAAGTTCTTCATAAATTACTTTTTGATCATCAGTTAATTCAGTTGTCATCTTAAAATTCTTTGTCGTTTTCTACGATTGATTTCAACAGCTTGGCTGCATCTTCAGGATTTTGTTCTATTTCAGTACGTATTTTTTGCAGTAGCACTTCATGTTTTATCTCTTCTTTATCCATTCCAGATTTTATTCCAAGTTCTTCTTCGGCTTTTTTCTTTGCTTCGTTGTACTCTCTCATAGCATCCGTATCTTCTGGATCTTCTTCAATTTCAATTTCATCAATTGATTCTTCTTCTACATTATAATCTTGAAGCATTCTCTCCCCAAATGGAGTGATAATTTTTTTATAAAAGATAAAGAGTAAGAGTCCAGCCATAAGATATTTGAGAAGTGGTAAAAAAGGATTGATGTAATTGGCGGTTACATTAGATATGTTTTCAGCCATATCTTTTGGTTTTTGTGCAGAGATAGGGTTAAATTCAAAATTACTCACCGCAACTTCGTCCCCTCTTTTTTGACTAAACCCAAAGCTATTTTTAACAATACCTGTAATGGCCTGGAGTTCACTACCCTCAAGTGCTATATACTCCAACTCTTGTAAAAGGTTGCCTTCTTCATCTTTTTTAGGTTTGTATTTTCCGTCCACTACAACAGATGCAGTGATGCGTCTAATTTTTGCGAACTCACCTTTTATGTTAGTTACTTTTTTAGAGATTTCATAATTTGTGGTACTTGAACTTTTTTCGTATTTTTCACCATCTTTTTTATCATTTTCTACACCTTGTACAGGTCCAATATTGCTGATAGCTCCAGGGACTCCGCCACTCTCTTTTGTACTGCCCCCTTCTTTTGTCTCTTCTGTGCTTTGTTCACTTCTTACAACAGACTCTGGGTCATAAAATTCACTAACAGTACTTTTTTGTTCAAAATCAAAATCTATAGATACTTTTGCAACAACCTTTTCAAGACCTCCAAGAATTGGTGCTAAAACTTTTTCAATTTTTCTCTCATAAGCTCTCTCATAATCATTTTTATATTTGATTTGAGCAGCTACGATATCTGACTCAAAACCATCAGTTCCTTCAGCTCCTAATGATTCACCATCTTGGTTTACAATCTGGACATTTGCAACTGTGAGTTTTACAACTGATGCGGAGATGAGATTTTTGATACCTGCGATTTGTTTATTGCTAAGCTTCATGTTAGGATTGATGCTTAATACAACTGAAGCGGTTGGCAAGGTTGCTTTTTCTACAAAGACACTATCTTTGGGTAAAGCAATATGAACTTTTGCATCTTCAATGGGGGTAAGGCTTCCAATAGTTCGTGCTAACTCTCCCTCTAAAGCTCTTAAATATTTAATTTTTTGTGCAAAGTCAGTTTCTCCAAAGTCTTGTTTATCAAAGAGCTCAAATCCAACTTTACTATTTCTAGGAATTCCTAAAGCGGCAATTGCGATACGCTCTTTATAAACAAAATCTTTTGGAACTTTGATGGTTCCTTCATTGAGGATTTTATAAGGGATGTTATCTTTTTCAAGTTGCTCTATTACAAGAGCGGAGTCAGAGGCACTAATATTGTCAAATAGAACTCTATATCCGTCAAGTGTACCATTTTTTGTGTTGGTAAAAAGGACTAAAAAGACGATAAAACCAATTACTGAAACTGTAGAAGCTCCAATAATGGCTTTTTGTTTGGTGGTTAAGCTTTGAAAAAGTGCAGTAATCTGCTCCAAAAGTGTCTTAAAGTCCATTATTTCCCTACGCTTCTAAGTTTATAAAACCTCTTTAAAGGCTTCTAAAAATCTGCTATTTTGTTCAGGTGTACCGATAGTAACTCTGATACCATTGACACCATAGCTTGTTAAATCTCTAATTATTATACCTTTTTTTAATAATATTTGGGCTATATTTTTAGAGTTTCGCTTACTATCAAAAGTGAAAGTAATAAAATTTGTATAGCTATCTATGAAATCTATTTTATTTGCTTTTGCAAAATCTTCATATTTTTTCATCTCACTAAAGTTATTTTCAATTGTTTTTGCAACAAACGCTTCATCCTCAAGAGCAGCCTTTGCTGCCTTTAGAGAGAGAGTTGTGACATTAAAAGGTGGACGCATTTTATAGAGAGCGGTCATTATCTCTTCACTAGCAATTCCGTATCCTACTCTCATACCACCAAGACCGTAGGATTTTGAAAATGTTCCCAAATAGAGTGTATTTGGAAAGGTCTCAATTAACTCTTTTGGGTCAATTTTCATTTGGGGATTTTTAACCATTGCAAAATCTTGATAAGCTCCATCAACCACTACCAAAGTATTGTCATCAATCTTCTTTATAAAATTAAAAACATCCTCTTTTTTTAGGCACTCTCCAAGTGGATTGTTTGGTAGACATAAAAATATAACACCTATATCTTTCTCTTTTTTGTAGAGGTGTAAAAATTCATCAAGATTGTGTTGGTGCGATGGAGTTTTTATCACTTTTGCCCCAACTTGTCTCGAATAAATATCATACATGGCAAATGTAGTTCGTGCTGTTAAAACTTTTTTATACTTGTTTGCTTTTGCATTTATGGCAAAGGCGATAACCTCATCACTTCCAGAACCCATGATGATGTTTGAAGTTTGTACTTGAAACTTATCCGCCAATGCCTCTTTGATTTCGCTCATGCTATCGTCTGGGTACATGTGGACTAAGTGGGCATTTTCTTGAATTGCTTTGACTACTTTTTCACTTGTGCCAAAAGGATTTTCATTGGAAGCTAGTTTGATGATATCTTTAGCATCAATTCCAAATTCTTCTACTACCAATTCTATAGGTTTTCCACCCTCATAAACTTTTATATTTTCTAACTGTTTGTTAAATTTCATTTTTTTCTCCGCTGACATATGAACCAAGCCATTTTATTTTATTTGGTGAATTATCTATAAGTGTTTTTATCTTTTCATCTTCGATATGCCCTTTAAAATCTATAAAAAATATCGATTCAAACTTTTTCTCTTTAACGGGACGAGATTCTATTTTTGTAAGGTTTATCCCAATATCTTGAAAACTTTGTAAAAAGTCCACTAAACTTCCCGGTTTATCTTCTGTTTGTGCAAGTATCGAAGTCTTATCATGTTCACTTTTTTGGTTTTTAAAATCACTCAAAATTAGAAATCTTGTCTGATTTGCCAAATTGTCTTCAATCTTCTCAAAATGAATTGGAAGGGAGTAAAGTTTTGCAGCGATATGTGAGCAGATTGCTGCAGAGGAAGGATCCTCTTTTGAGCGTCTTGCTGCTGCTGAAGTAGAGCGTGTTGGAATAAATTCAACATCTTGTAAAAAGTGCTCTTCCAAAAAGTTTTTACATTGATTGTATCCTTGAGGATGTGAGTAGATGCGTTTGACATCTTTAAGATCATCAACTTCCGTGGCAAAAGAGTGGTGGATATCCATGTACGCTTCAGAAACTATCAAAGAGTTATACTTTTTAAGACAATCTAATGTCGCCCCAACTGCTCCATCTGTGTTGTTCTCAATCGGAACAATTCCAAACTTTGCCTCTTTGTTTTCCAAAACTTTAAAAACTGATTCGATGGAACTCAGTGGAAGATAGTAGCTCATAGCACCAAAACGACTCTCAGCCGCTTGATGAGAGTAACTCCCCTCAGGTCCTAGATAAGCCACCTTTTCAGGAAGCTCTAAATTTCTACTAACGGCAAAAATTTCCATATAAATTGCTTCAATTGCTTCGGGTGTCAATTGCCCTTGATTTTGAGTACAAAGTCTTTGGATAATCTCTTTTTCCCGCTCAGGTCGATAGATTGCGGAACCGTCATTTTGTTTAACTTTTCCTACCTCTTCTACATACTCCATGCGTTTGTTTAAAAGCTCTAGTAGTTCATTATCTAGGGCATTGATATGTTTTCTTAAATCATCTAAATTCATTGGATAAACTCCTTTTCTAAAGCAATCATATCGTCAAAAGTCTCTCTTTTTCTGATAAGTCTATCTTTACCATCTTCTAATGCAACTTCCGCAACTTTACCTCTTGTATTATAGTTACTACTCATTGTATAACAATACGCACCAGCGGCTTTGATGATTATTAGATCATTATGTTCAGTTGCAGGAATTTCAATATCTTTTGCAAAGAAGTCTCCACTCTCACATACTGGTCCAACAACATCTGCTAAACTAATATTGTCTTCTTTTTCTAAAACTTCTATCTGATGGTAAGCATTATAAAGTGCTGGACGGATTAAATCGTTCATAGCTCCATCAACAATAACAAATCTCTTATCACCATTTGTTTTTTCATAAAGCACTTTGGTTAAAAAATATCCACTCTCACCCACTAAAAATCTTCCCGGTTCACACATGATAGTGACATCAAGTGTTGTGAGTGTTGAGAAAATTGCCTGTGCATAATCATATGGTTTGATTAGTTCTTCATTTTTGTACTTTATCCCAAGACCTCCACCAATGTCAAAGAATTTCAGATTTATATCTAAAACTTTTAGATTTCGTACTAAATCTGCTACTAATTCACTTGATTCACGAATAGGCTCTAATTCGGTCAATTGTGAACCGATATGAAAATGAATCCCCACTGGGTCTAAAAACTCAGAATTTTTAGCTTTGATGTACATCCGTTTTGCATCTTCGATATCTACACCAAACTTGTTTGAACTAAGCCCTGTAGAGATATAAGGATGTGTTTTAGGGTCAATGTTTGGGTTTACTCTGATACTGATTCTGGCAACTTTTCCAAGTGCTTTTGCTTGTATCTCTACTCGCGCTAACTCTGCTTCACTTTCAAGATTTATCATAAGAATATCTTTTTCAATTGCCTCTTTAAGTTCTTCATCTTTTTTACCAACGCCGCTAAAGATAATCTTGTAGCTAGGAACTCCAGCCAAAAAAGCTCTTTGGACTTCACCGATAGAGACACAGTCACATCCTGCCCCTAAGTCTCCTAAATGTTTAACAACTGAGAGGTTTGAGTTGGCTTTTACAGCGTAGCAGATGAGTGATTTTTTAGCTCTAAATGCCTCTTTTAGTGCATTGTATCGTTCAGTTATGTGGTCAAAATTGTAAATATAAAGCGGTGTGCCATATGTTTCGCTTAAAGCTTGAAAGTTTATCATCTAATGTACCCTGTTTTTAGGGGATGTTATCTAAAAATCTCTTAGGTTTAGGGTATGTCTCTTCTTGGTAAATCTCTTAGCATTTTAAGAGGAGGTTTATACATTTCATCACTATTTGGATGTTTGTGTGGATGTTGTGTTGGATTTGACGAGTTGATTTGTTTTGGATTTATGGGGTGTGCTTCACTTTTCCAGCTTATGTGGCAGGAGATACATGTGAGAGTAAGCTCAGAGAATGCTTTTTGTGTCTTTGTCCAATCCTCTTCATCAACAACTTTTATAATTGCGTCTGCTATCTGATGCAATCTATTGTCAAACTCTACTAAGGTATCTTTAAAGGCTTGGTATTGAAATGTTTCCATGATAAGCCATGGTTTGTGATTTGGTGCTTTGTGGTGGGCTATTGCATTCGCTCCATCTTTGACCATTTGTCTATTTTGCATAAGGATTCCCTGATGAATCATCGAGGAGGAGCGACCCATAATTTGCATAAGCTCCTTATAGGTCATATCTGATTTTTGTTTGCTATCGACTAGTTTTTCTGCATTATCAAAAGCATTACTAAAAGTATATAAAAATATCATCATAAGTATAAGTCGCATAAAACCTCTTTATGGATTATTTATAATATTTGGAATGATAATCTCTCTGGGTTCATTAGTGTATATATCAGTATAAAAATATAAATCTTGATATGTACTACTTGGGTCTGAGTCGTAATGAATGTCATCAATTTGTTCAATTGCTCTATGCGTACTATATGGTGAAGTAGCAAAATAATTATAGTATTTATTTTGCTCTATTGAAAGTGTATCTATAGTATTTTGATTACTATTCCATAGTTCAACATATTTTTGCTTACTATCAAAATTATAAATCATAGTATTACACTTATACTGTAAATAGAGACTGTTATTAGCAATTGTCATCCAAAAATTTTCTACACTAGCATCGTTGTGATTTTTCCCTGCATTGATAATTAAGTTATCTGATATTTCAATATTTGTTATCCCCGTGATGTAAAAGGCTTGTTTTTTTATATCTTTAATAATATTATTTTTTATTTTTGAGTTTCTCATTGAATATCCATTTTTTGGATCAGCAATAAATATACCACTTTCAGAATTAAAAATTATATTATTTTCAATAATTGTGTGATTGACATTATAGTGTATTGGAATTGCAGGAGCATTATGATCTTCTACTCCACCTTGATTATTTTCATCAGCTTTTCTACTCCCCCACATAATGTTATTTGAGATAATCATTGGGTTTTCTGCATTTTCTGAACCAGCTTTTAGGTCTATAGCATTTTCTGCAAATGAACATTCCCCCTCTGTGTCTTGGTTGCCATTACAATCTGTATATATATCTGAAGTTATGTAAAAATGGTTATTATCTACGATGGTTCCTTCATAGTTAACATAAGGATTACTTTCTGGAGCTTGTCTGATGGTTTGAAAAGCATCATTAAAATTAACGATTTCATTATTTAATATTTTTGTATTTTTTATAAAGATATTATTTTGCCAATAGTTAACAGCTTCATCAGAGTTTATTAGACCAATTGCAGCTCTGTCTAGAACTAAGTTAAAATCTGTTCTTTGAATTCTGCTGTTTTGAATAGTATTGTTGCTTGAAGAGACACCTAGGTATATCCCATTTCCAATATTTTCTCCAAAAAACCTGTTGATGATTATATTATTTGATTCCGCTATAAAGATAGGATTTGCACCTGAATAGTCATCATAATATGCCATTCTATCCACTACCCAATAATTTGCATTTTTAAATAAGAGTTGAACTCTTGCAATATCACTTTTATCTAATTTAGCTGGATGCGTATCATTGTCATTGTCTAGTATAATGTATCGAGGTTTTATCGCAGTACCATCTTCATTTATCACAACTTTACCTGAGTAGACTTTCGGTTTAATACAAAATATAGTTTTGTCGCTATCATTTATATGATTCCAATCAATATTTTCCTCTATTATATAGATTTCAGAATTATTATCGTCACAACTAGGTAGATTAAGTTCTTGTTCATATATGCTAGTATGACTAGATTCAATATCATTTGTTGCCTTAACAGTGTAAGTATAGGTAGTATTAGGTGTTAAATTTATATCAAGAAAATTATTTATATTTGGATTAGTAATAATAATCAGGATACCATCACGAAAAATTTTAAAGCCAGTTTCTGTATCAGAGTTATCTTGCCATTCTATATTAACAGTAGAAGATGATAATGGTGTCAAATTTAAATGACTTGGTGCAACTGGAGGT
>JAOZKZ010000213.1 GCA_029935075.1 Campylobacterales bacterium | reverse complement strand
ATAGCCAATGCGATTAACCATGTAAGAGGAAAACTATCACTAGAACCCATGTTAAACAAACATATCGTTGCTTGTATAAACAATACAAACATCCATGCCCCTAGTTATTTTTACGAAGCACCAAATTTTACAAAAGATCATGAGGATTGGTTTCAAGAGTATTACACAGACCATCACAACATCGATACAGCACTTTATGAGGGAGTAGGGGAGTTGTTAGAGAAACTAAGCAATACCCATGCACTATCTGTTGCCACAAACGCTTACAAGCTCTCAGCCATGCAAATCCTAGATGCAAATGATATAAGCAAATATTTTGACATTATTATGTGTGCAGATATCGTTACAAATGCAAAACCTCATCGTGAAATGTTGGATGTAATAGTTGAGCATTATAGTGAGGATAGAGATAAATTTGTTGTAATTGGTGATGGAGAGAGAGATATCATGGCTGCAAATAATGCTGGAATTGATTCTATTTTAGTGGATTGGGGATTTAGTGACCATGATGGAGCGGTGCAGAGTGTTGAGGAGTTAGAAGATATGCTTCTAACTCCATAAAGTTAAAACTTGTAACTAGCTCCAAAAGTGATAAGTGTTGCAGCTGCATCTTTAAAAGTACCTTCAATCCCTAATGGATTGGCAGCACTTCTGCCTTGACTCACAGTTCTCTCATCTTTGGCATCATAAAGAATACTTGCACCAAGTGAAAGTGTATCACTATATTTGTAGTTTAACCCAGCTGAGTATAACATGGCATCTGAGTCTGGTAGCTCAAATCCTAAATGCTCATCTTGTGCTGGATTGTCATCCGTTGCGATACCACCCATAAGTATAATTTTCTCATTTAACTGATGTGTAACACCGATACGGATTGCATCTGTATCTTCCCATTTTCTTGGTTTTGCATCATCAAATGGAGCTTTTAGAGCTGCAGGAACAGTATCTTTAAATGTAAAGTCTAAATACTCATACTCACTCCACATAGTTCTATCGTACTCTAGCTCAACAACTGTGTTACCAAAATCATACGATACTGCCAAAGCAGCAACAGCAGGAAGTGGTACTTCAACACCAGCTCCACCATCATAAAGTTTTGTACCGCTTAGAAACATTTTTGCATTTCCCTCTTCACCTAAGTCGATGTTTGATCTATAAGTTGCAGCGATATTAACGGCACTGATAGGTTTATAAGTAAGTGCTAAATTGTAACCAAACTCTAATGTATCTGCTTCCATATCCCTTTTAATTGGAATTCCCACCTCTGTTGCATCACTTTTAACGATACCTGAACTATGAATTATCCTCAAACCACCACCAACTGCAAATTGGTTATTTACCTTATAAGCAACCGAAGGATTTAACTCAACAATTTGGAGTGTAAACTCTTCCGAACTAGCTTTTCCATAGCCACTCTCCCATCTTTTAGTAAGTCCACCAGGAACCACCATAGCAAAACCATATCTAACACCACTGTAATCTTTTGAAGTGAAAAAGAATGAAGGTGCTAAAAGGTGTTCCGCTTCAGAAGATGAGTTAAATGCAGCTGGGTTAATATTGTCAATATAATTTATTTCTGCTAAATTGATATAAGTCAATGCACCTTCAACTTGATGTACATCTTCATTAAAAACCATATTTGCAGGATTGTGGTATGCACTATCCGCACCATGTGCATTGGCTACATACGCAGCTGAGAGTGCTGTTGAGTTTATCGAGTTTTCTGGTAGTCTGTATCCACTTGCCAAGACTAGTGAACTTGCTATTGTACTTATTAATATTATTTTTTTCATTATTTTCCTTCTGGACTTCTTATAGCTGCAAACCATGGTATCACTTGTGCATATGCTGCTTGAGCACATTGTGAATGAACTTGTGTAGGATTTGATAGATTGCTCTCTATAGTATTGATTGGCTCTAAAGTAACTGATGTTGAACCTTTATCTGTAAAACTTGTATGTGCTAATTCACTCATTTTATATGGAATTATTGCATCATTTGTACAGTGAAAAAGTTTCATAGGCATTTTAGGTGCCCAGTCTATAACTGAATTTTCAGCAAAATGAGTTCTTAATTTATTGTCACTATTTGCAATTAAATTATCAGAAAATGCTGGAACAAATAGTGCATCTGTAGCTTGTTTAGATATATTGCCGTCAAGAGCATTTGGTAAAGAAAAATAAATTACTGAACCATTATGATCACCATCAAAAAGCGTCCCTAACATTGAACTATAAGGGGCATTTACAACTTCACTAATATTTACATCATCATAGTTTGAAGCATAGGCATGTGCTAAATATGCTAAAAATGGAGGGAAAGCCATTATTGGAGTGGATAATGTATCGATACCCATTGTCTCAACATCATAAGGACCTGCCATCGGAGCAACTGCTTTTAAGTTGATATCTGGATGATTTGCTTGAATCTCTTTTGCTGCAGCCATGGTCGCATAGCCACCTTCTGAATAACCAGAAAGATATACTTGTCCGTTGATTGGAAGTCCAGCTTTGTTCGCAAATGCAATCGCAGCTCTAATCATATCAACTGTTGCATTTGCCAATGAATCTTCCAATATAAAAGGGTGAGAAGTATTTGAATCCCCATATCCAATGTAGTCAGGCTGAACAGTCATAAATAGTGCTTTTGCTGAAAAACCAACTATCAATGGATTGTTTGTAGCAACTGTTGCCGCTGATGTATTGCTTGGTGCTTCTGCATTTGTAAAAATTGTACCGTGTTGATCACTAACAATAGAGAATGAAAATCTATTCTCTTTTATATACTCAGGTGTTAAATCAGGTATCGTTATAAGACCTGAAGCTACTACCTCTTTACCATTGTCATCTTTTGTTTTATAATTTATTTTATAAGATTTAATTCCCGCAAGGACTTCCCCAAGAGCAGCTTTTGGGAGCTCAATTACTGGTGCAAATGTACTTGCAGTTAATACTAAGTTATCCCCTACAACATTTTCATCCTCATTGTCAATTCCACAACCAGTAAATAGTGCAAGTGCGATACTGCTTACTGCTAGTGAAAGCTTAATTCTCTTAATCATATTTCCTCCTTAAAATTTAACTTTTAAAATTATAGGTAAAACATGGTTAAACTATTGCATTTTCTTATCTACATAAATGTCGGTGCATCGTTAGAAAATAGGACTAAGTCGCCAACTGTTGTCTCTTGGGCTAAAGTAGTTTCAAGTTTCTCTTTGTCAGTTAAAAGTATTTTTTTAGCTTTATGAATATTCTCATACAATACATTTGCATTTACTTTGCCCGTAATTATAACTGTATCAAACACTTCATCAATCTTTTGGGCCAATTTTATATTGGTTTCACAATCACTCTCAATGACTCCAGGGGTTACGATAATCTTTTTACCATTGTAGCTATCCATCAACACATAAGAGCTAATCATCCCCTCAAGGTTGCCATTAAAGCTATCATCAATTATAAGTTTTCCACCAGCTTCAATCTTTTGTAGTCGATGATTAACTTGTTTTAATTTTTTAATCTGTTTTTGTATATCTTCTATTTTGATACCAAGTTCATGTGCTATTAAAATCGCAGCCGTAAGATTTGTTGCATTAAATGCACCCAAAAGAGGGGATTGGAAATGATACAGTTTTTCATCAATATCTAAATCAAATTCTAAACCCTCCAAAGTAGCTGAAATATTTTGGATATTTTCTCCAAAAATAGATACTTTTTCATTACCCTTTACATGTGCACTCTCATGGACAAATGCCTTTTTAAGTTT
>JAOZKZ010000212.1 GCA_029935075.1 Campylobacterales bacterium | reverse complement strand
GTTAGTATCTCTTCATGGAAATGGGGAGCTTATCTTGGTGAAGATGGATTGAAAAATGGAATTAGGCTTAAAATTGCTTCTATGACAAGAACTCCAAATACATCCGGTATGGGAAAAGCAAAAGCGGTAGCAAATTATCTCAACTCACAAATGGCAAAATTTGAAGCGGTTGACGCTGGATATGACGAGGCCTTACTTTTAGATGACCAAGGTTATGTTGCAGAGGCTAGTGGAGCTTGTTTTTTCATGGTAAGAGATGGTAAACTTATCTCTCCACCAAATGACAATTCATTAGAGTCTATCACGCAAAACACGGTTATAGATTTGGCATGTGACATGGGTATTGAAGTTATAAGAAGACGCATCACTCGTGAAGAGATTTATATCGCTGATGAGGCATTTTTAACAGGAACAGCTGCAGAAGTTACACCAGTTAGAGAAGTGGATGCAAGAGTTATAGGAAGAGGATATAGAGGTGAAATGACTGAGAAATTGCAAAGTGCATATTTTGATGTTGTTGCAGGGAAAAATGAAAAATATATAAAACATTTAACATATATAAATTAAGTATAAAAGGAAACAAGAAATGCCAGCAGATTTAAATGACTATTTTAAAAATAGAGGCGGTGGGGACAAAGGTTCTGGGAATAATAAACCAACAGGTGGTAGCGGAGGTGGTGGACGAAAACCACCTGAGACTCCAGAGTTTTTAAAAGAGTTTGGTAAAAAAACAGGTTGGTTATATGCTTTGATAGCATTAATCGCACTTTTTGTAATTGCAAAACCATTTACTATCATCAACTCTGGTGAAGTTGGTATAAAATCAACAGCAGGTAAATTTGCTACTGAACCATTAACGCCAGGTTTTCATATTTTTGTTCCATTTTTACAGCAAGTAAGAATTGTGGATACAAAAGTAAGAAGCATCAACTACACAACTAGTGCTCAACACAATATGGCGAATGTCAGAGATAGTGGCGTGATGAATGCATCTTCTATCACTGCACTTGATAAAAGGGGTCTTTTAATTTCTATCGACATCACAGTACAGTATCGTCTGAAACCTGCTAGTGCACCTCAAACTATCGCAACTTATGGTTATGCGTGGGAAGAGAAAATTATCAACCCGATAGTGAGAGATGTGGTTCGTGCAGTTGTTGGTTCATATACAGCGGAAGAGCTTCCAGTTGAGAGAAAAAAGATTGCAAGTGAAATTCGTATAGGTATTGAAGAGCAAGTAATTGCAAAAGCTGGAAATCCTGTAGAGCTTACCACTGTAAATCTTAGAGAAATTATCCTTCCACCGAAGATTGTTGAACAAATTGAGAGAGTTCAAATTGCACAACAAGAGGGAGATAGAGTTAGGCTAGAAGTTATCAGAGCACAACAAGAGGCTGAAAAAGTAGCAGCACATGCAAAAGGTAAAGCAGATGCAAGAATCATCCAAGCAAAAGGTCAAGCAGATGCTATCAAGATAGAAGCAGATGCAAAATCGTATGAAAATATAGAGATTGGTAAATCACTAACAGAAGCTATGCTAAGACTCAAACAGATAGAAGTTCAAGGTCAATTTAATGACGCATTAAGAACAAATACAAATGCTCAAATCTTCTTAACTCCTGGTGGCTCAACTCCAAATATTTGGGTTGACTCTAAAGGGAAACAACAAAAGATATCAACACAACAATAATGGATAAAATTATAGATAGTGTAGACTGGGAAAAGAGTGAACTTATCCCAGTCATCGCACAGGATTACCAAACCAATGAAGTACTCATGCTCGCGTACATGAACCGTGAAGCTATGAAACTTACATTGGAGAAAAAAACAGCACACTATTTTTCACGAAGCCGACAGAGAATGTGGCAAAAAGGTGAAAGTAGCGGAAATTTTCAAATTGTAAAAGATATGTTGATTGATTGTGACAACGACACTTTGGTTTTAAAAATTGACCAAGTTGGTGGAGCTGCATGTCATACAGGTAGAAAATCATGTTTTTTTACAAATCTTCTTACCAATGAAGTTGATGAAGATATCAATTTAGAAGCAACTTCAAACTACTCGATAAGCGATAAACTCTATCATACAATTCAAGAGCGTAAACTCGCAAATGACCCATCAGCATCTTATGTTGCATCACTCATGGATAAAGGCGATAATGCGATTTTAAAGAAGGTTATTGAAGAGGCTGGGGAGTTTTGTTTTGCAGTAAAAGACAATGACGAAGAAGAGATTATCAAAGAAGCAGCAGACTTGGCATTTCATGTGCTAGTATCATTAGCTGATTGTGGTATCAATCCTGACCGTATCAAGCAAGAGCTTGCACGACGAGAAGGTATCAGTGGTATCGATGAGAAAAACTCCAGAAAGAATGATGATGCTCAAAGGCTTAAAACAGAGACTGACTGATTATACTGATTCATTAACGATGTATGATTATGCAGCCTTTGGTTGGCTGCTCTTTCTTTTAGTCGTTCTCATACTTCTCGCCCTACTCTCTTCCAAAAAAAAGCCCAAACTTGCAGTATCTTTGATATTTTTTACTTTTATTTTAATGTTTACAGCACCCATCGGTATCAAAATATTTTTAGATAAGAGTGTGAGAAAAGTAGAAATACAAGACCAAAACAGCACACTTCTTAATTTCTCAAAAGCTTTAGTAGTAACAGGAGAACTGTACAATTTTGGCAAAATTGACATGCGTAAATGTTACATCAAAACAAAAATTTTAAAACAAACTGATAATAAATACTTAAATATATTGTATAATTTAAAACCCATACGACAAAGGACAACTATATTGGATGAAAATCTTACACAAAACAGTTCAAAAGAGCTCAAAGTAGTTTTTGAAAAATTTAACTATCAAAAAGAGTATAGAGTAACTCTATCTGCGGAGTGCTACTAATGTATTTTATGACTACACTTCACTGGATTGTAGTAGCAGTTTTTGTGCTTCTATTTTTGATACTGGTTTTACTCTCTGCTAAAGAAAAAAATGTAAAGACACTTTTGTCTATGATATTTTCTTCACTTCTCTTAACAACTGCTGGTGCTGTCTTTTCACTTTATGCTTTGGATAAATATACCAAAAAAGGGGAAATTATCTCATCCTCTCAAAAAAGAGATTTAAGCCGTGAAAGTGTAATTGTACGGGGTAAAATTAAAAATGTTGGTAATTTTAAAATTGGCTACTGTAATTTAGAGGTACGCATCTCAAATGACATAACAAGCCGTAGAGGAAGAACAAAATCATACTTTACGCCAAGTACATCATTTGGCAGCATGTTTGGTTCTAAAGATGTTAAGAGCAATATATTTAAAGAGGAGTATCTCGTAGTAGAAAATTTAGACCCTAAAAAATCTAAAACATTTACAATCAGCGTGCCTTTTCCACCACATTTTGTAAATCCAAGATATAGATACCAACTTTTTTGTCATTAAAAAAGTTGATTATTGTACATCCACTCTCATCAAATCCTCAGCCCATGTAATATCTTTGCTAAAATTTTCTCGAATAAGTTTTTCACTCTCCACCTCTTTATCATAAGTCCTTTTCATGCGATGTGAAAGGATAAGATGTTTTACATTTGATTTTTGTGCAACCTCCCCTATTCTCTTGGGTGTCATGTGAAGCCGTTTGACAAATTTTCCCGAATGTTGGGGTATCGCATGATGGGCAATAAAATAGTCTGCATCTCTAGCTAATTTTATTATGTTTACACTATTTGCAGAAGTATCTCCACTAAAAACAATTTTTTTTCCAT
>JAOZKZ010000211.1 GCA_029935075.1 Campylobacterales bacterium | reverse complement strand
TTATGAAAAAGGTTTTGCAATGTGTTTGGCGAGAAAAATTGAGTATTCGTTTTAAGACAAAGATTCTTGTTAGTGCATGTTTGCTTGGTCAACTTGTACGATATGATGGAAAAATTAAAACTTATGATTTGAGTATGTTGGAAAATTATGAGTTAATTTCATGTTGTCCAGAAGTTGATGGAGGTCTGCCAACTCCTAGATTTCCTAGTGAGATGCAAATTGACGGAAAAATTATAAATAGTAATGGTATTGATGTTAGTGAGGAGTTTGTTAAAGGTGCTAAATTGGCACTTGATACTGCTAATATTCACAATATCAAGGTTGCTATTTTAAAATCTAAAAGTCCATCATGTTCAAATAGATTGGTTTATGATGGTAGTTTTACTGGTACTCTTATTGAGAGTTTTGGCATAACTGTAAAATTATTAGAGAAAAATGGCATCAAAGTCTTTGACGAAAACCAGATAGATGAAGCCTTAATATTTCTATCAAGGCTTTAAAACTTGCCCTTGACTCTCTTTTATAATCCTATCAAGTGATTTTCTCAAAGCCAATGCTTTTGGTTTATACTCTTCTAAAAAAGGTTTACTTTCGCTATAAGCAGCACTTAGCTCATCATAATAGGTAATTCTTAGATCAATATAACCTCTTATCACATCAAAAGCTCTCTCCATCTCTTCAAGGTCAAAGATGCTTCTTAGGAGGTCATCCATCATTCTATCTCTCTGTTTTAGGGAGATGTTTTCGCCACACTCTTTTGCGATGTTTCTTATATCTTTTTTTGAGAAGTAGATACCACATTTTTTAGGAGAGAGCATTTTTGTTTTTAACTCGATAATATAGTCGGGATAATCATCGTCACTTAATCCCTCATCTTGTTCACAACTTTCACTATCGCAAGACATTGCCTTATCCATTATCTCATTAAATTCTTCTCTAAAATTATCTATATCTTCAGCCATTTTCTGTCCACTCTTTCGTTTTTATTTGTGCGATTTTTTCTAATATATCTTGATTGTTTAACACATTATCGCCTATTTTTATCGTTTGCTTTGTACTATGATATATAATATCTGCATCTAGTGCATCTGCTTCTTTTCTTTGAATGTCACTTTTTATTGCATCTGGTATAAGGTTACTCATTTCAAGGCAGTTCTCTACAATCATATCAGCTAGTATTACCAGTTTAGGGGATTTTTGAACGATATGGAAAAGAAAACTTTTGGCAGTTGGTGAGTTTCCATAAATCGAAATTGTCATATCTTCTTCGATAAGAGATGCACAAGCTTTTCCATAATAGATTTCACCGATATTTTTTTTCTCAACTACTTTGATAGTGTCACACATGCCACAAACTTTTGCCTCTTCACTTATATCTTCTAAAAGTTCATATAGTGTTTGCCAATACTCTTTTGCGAAATAAGCCTCTTTAATTTTTGAGTCTTTAAAGCCATTGATAAAAAAACCAATATCATCTTGTCGAATGTTTAGAGGCATAACTTTTGCGTCAAAATCTTTTTCTATCAAGTATCTGTTAAAAATCTCTGCGTCCGCTTCTTCTATGGCGTTAACTCCCACCATCGCATACAAAGCTGTATCTTTGCCTATCATTTCTACTGGATACCCCATAGCTCTTTTGCCTCCTCCTCTTCTAGTTTGCATCTGTGACAAGTTGGTTCACCACCTTGATAAGTGAAAAAGTTTCCACAATCATTGCATCTGATAACATCAAATTTAATCAACTCTTCTATCTTTGGTTCAAATAGACTTTTTGTGTTAAAGGATTCAAGATTGATTGCATCTGGTTCACAGACATCGTGGCAGAGACGACATTTTACACATGAAAGTGCATCAAACTCTATTTTTGAACCTCTTTTATCACTTTGCAATGCTCCTGTAGGGCAAACACGATAACACATTGAGCAGTTATCACAAGCTTGATTTATACTTTTTTGAGATATAAATGAGAGGTTTTCTTCTTCAATCAATTCAAATTCAATTACTTTTCCAACTCTCTTAAGTGCCATGTATAGTAGTTTTCGTTTGTTCGGAAGCTCTTTTTTTCTGATATTTGCACTATCTTGAGAACTTAGAGTTTTAACCTCTTGTTCTTCAACTTCTTTTTCAAACTCAATTTTACTTTTTATGGCACCTTTGAGACTAAAATTTTTAAGGAAATCTCTTCGATTATTTGGTTGTTCCTCTTTTTCTTCTTGAGGTTTTGCTAAATTAACACTTATCTGTTTATCACTTTTTAACTTTTGAAGGAAAAAATTTACCTCTTTTACTTTTTTAATACTCTCTTGATGGCATAATTCACAACACTCTAACTCAATTTGTTGTTCTTTTAAAAGTGCCAATGACACAAGATGTTCCACATGAAACACTCCTGCACATGGCACATTACTTTGGCATTTTACAATACTGTCTTCAATCTCTAAAAATCCAAACACAAACTCTAAAATATCAAAATCTTTTAGTGAAATGGTTTCTGTTGGACAAACTCCCAAACACAAGCCACAATCAGTACAATTTGGTAAAACTTGAGGGATGTTTTCTATATAATTGATGGCATTTTCTGGGCAAATATCGGCACAGTTTGTACAAGATGAATTTTTACTAAAAACTTTTACACAGTTTCCTAAATCTATATTTAACTTCATGATGCCTTCATGTATTGGTAATCACTTAGTAAAAATTCCAAAGTTGTTTCTGCTGCATCGTGATAGAAAGGTGTTTGAGCTTCATTTTTGACATTTATAAGATATAGAGCTGCAAATTTTAGTATATGTTTTTCCATAAATTCTACTTGTATCACTCTGTACTCGTCAGCTGCTTTATAGTCGCTATTTTCAAGTGCTTTTATCTCTGCATTTATAAGCATATACATAAACTCCATCTCAATTCCTATATGGTCAGGTGAAACAACTCTTGCTTTATCTTTTTCAACTACAAAATTAAACTCTTCATAAAATTCGTAAACAGGATTCTCTCCACCACTCTCAATCTGTGCATCTTCTCTAATATAAAATGATTCGTAAGGTGTTAGATGCAACAAAGATAGGTCGGTAAAATCTATGTTTAAATGGTTGTCAATTAACTCTTGTGAGGAGAGCTTTTGATAAGGTTCCCAATCTTGTAAATTTGGAAAGAACTCTTTTATATCTTTTTTTGCTACGGTTTTTAAAAGCTCAGGATCTGCTTCAAGTAGGAAAATTCTTGAGTAAAGAGCATAAAGGAATTCTCTATTTTTGCATTCGACTAATCTGTCGTTCATTATTATAACCTTGATTGGATTTTTTAGGGAAGAAAAAATCTTCCCTAATATATTGTAGCTAACTTACGATTTTTTAATATTAACCGAATAAGCTTTGTCAGAAAGTGGAACAGCTGGTCGCTTGATCCACCGTGGTCGTCTTGTTTTATCATTTTCATCAAGTGGACGAGTTAACTCATCTCTCCATGATTGGAAAGTTTTGAAGTTGTTCTCATAGTTGACATATAAATCTCCTATTTTCTCACCTTCACCTGCTTTTTCAACGATAACTTTTTGATGCCAAGCATGGTGACCAGATATTGGATCTGGATGTACTGGTGCTACTGCATTTTGCCAAGCACCTGTTAGACCATCCCACCAGATATTGTCTAAATCTTTGTTGTACTCAGGGAATTGCCAAGGTTTTTTAATTGGCTCAATTCCACCTTTTGCTGTCATAGTTGCTTCTTTTCCATCATCAGTAATACTGTAAAGTGGAGAACCAACACCCAT
>JAOZKZ010000210.1 GCA_029935075.1 Campylobacterales bacterium | reverse complement strand
AGACAAGAAAAAATCAACTCACGGGCTTAGCCAATCAAAGTGTTTTACAAGAAAATATAAAAAACAGCAAAGATGACAATAATATATCATGTATGGTTTTGGAAATTGACCATTTTGATGTTATTGCAAATGAGTTTGGTGATGCATTTGCAGATGAACTTTTGATACAAACTTCTCAAGTTTTGCAAAATTTAACAACTCGAAATGTCTCTTTGTACCATATTCATAGTGCTAGATTTGCTTTATTGATTAATTATCCAACTCCTAATCAAGATGTTCACCTTGCAAAAACAATAAAATCTCTTTTTGAGAGTTTGAAGATAGAGCATAAAGAGGTTGCAGTATCTATACATTTTTTAATTGCAATTGTGAGAGAAAAATCAAAAACTTTTACACATGCAAATATGACGATAAGAGAAATTAAAAATAGTAGTAAAAGTGATTATAAGATTTATCAACATGATAAGAAAAAAGATGAGGGTCAGAAAAATAACATCTATTGGGCAAAACGACTGAGTGAATTGATAAATGAAGATAAAATCATCGTCTATTATCAGCCAATTGTTGACAATTTTTCTGAGGATATTGTCAAGTATGAATGTTTAGTTAGAGCTGTTGATGGAGATAAAATTGTCTCACCTTATTTTTTCCTTCCTGCTGCAAAGTCAAAAGGAATTTTGAAAAATATCACAAAGATAGTCATTGATAAAAGTTTTCAAACTTTTCAACATAATGATTATGATTTTTCTATCAATATAACAGAGCAGGATTTGAGTGAAAATTATCTTGTTGATTTTCTTCTTTTTAAAGCCAAACAGTACAACATTGACCCTAAAAGAGTCTTTTTAGAAGTACTTGAAAATATAAATGCAGAAGATTCATATGATGCAAATGATCAGTTTGAGGCATTAAGGGCACGTGGTTTTGGACTTGCTATTGATGATTTTGGTGCAGAGGCTTCTAATCTTAGTAGACTTTTGACTCTTAAAGCTGATTTACTAAAAATTGATGGACAATTTATCAAAAACCTTGATAGTGATTTAAATAGCGTAAAAATAGTAGAGACGATTGTTTTATTGGCACAAAAAATGGATGTTAAAACGGTTGCGGAGTTTGTACATAATGAAGAGATTTATAACATTGTCAAAAAACTTGGTGTGGATTTTTCGCAAGGGTATTATTTTTCACCTCCACTGCCGCAAGTTGCATCTCAGAAGTTAAAAGAAACCGCCAAATAATCCATCCGCCACACCTTTAATACAATCAAACTTACTTTTCATATCAAAGCCAGTCGCTGGGTTCATCATCTGTTTGACTTTAAAGGCGAGAAGTGCTCCCATGTTTATCTTGATATTTGGTTCATATAAAGGACCATATAGTTTTCCAGAAAGCTTTTGGTTTTGCATCTTGATATCAAAGTGTGCTTTAATTGTATTATTGTTTTGATCTATCTGTGCATTTGTGAGGTAAAGATGTGAGTTTTTGTTTTGGATTTTAAAGTCACAATTGAGATGCTCTTTGTCTACTTTTGCTATAAATTGTCCATAAGAAAAACTGCTTTTTTGCATATCAATTTTTAAGACTCTGTAGAGATTTTGAGTAGTGATACAATTTACAAAATTTATATCTTTTAATCCTAAATCAATAGTAGCCGTATCATTTGTAAGATGGTAGTCTATAGTACCATTTATTTTTGCATCGATAGTTGCTGGATAATTTAAAAGATAGAGTAGCTTCTCCGCAGAGAGTGAGGTTAGTTTTATAGCTGTTTTATCATCTTGATAATGAAAATTTGCGTATCCGCCAAGGTCTTCAGAGCCTCCACTGATTTGGATTCCTTTATGATATAGAATTTTACCTACTATTTCTATCTTACCATTGTATTTGTTTCTACTCATTTGAGTGAGGTTGTCAACTTTGAATTGATAGTCACATGTAACTGTTTTTAGGGATTTATCTATATTCCCATTTTTAAGTTTTATAATTGCAAGGGGTTTTTTATTTTTGGAGCTGAAAATTTTTCCATTACCAAAAAACTCAATCTTTTCCATCGTACCATGTGCTTCTCCTTTAAGATAAAAATCTCTACCCATAGCTCTTTTTTTACAGATGATATTTGGTGTGATAAGTTTGTAGTTTAGATTAAAAGATTGTGTGAATGGATTGAAAGTACCTTTTGTATTTACTTTTGTTACATCATTTAACAGAAGATGCACTTCAAAATAAGGAAGAGAAAGTGACATGTCGGTAACTTCCACTTGGATTTTATCATTTAATTTTTTAGTAAAAAAGCTACTTGCATAGGGTAGAAGTAACTTGTTCCCTGAGTTTGTATAAAGAAAATAAGTAATAAGAGCAAAAAATATTGCAATGATGTACAAAAAAGATTTGATTATATGCTCCAACTTTATGATTGGAGCATTGTATCTTTTTAAATTAAAATAACTCTGTACTTAGGTATCTTTCTCCTGTATCGCATAATATTGTGACAACTGTACTACCTGGATTTTCAAGTGCAATTTTTTGTGCGGCAAATACATTTGCACCCGCTGAAATACCAACAAGTAAGCCTTCATCATGCGCTAAATGTTTAGACATTTCAAATGCTTCTTCATTAGTGACTTTAATGATTTCATCATAGACTTCAATATTTAAGATTTTAGGTATAAATCCCGCACCAATACCTTGAATCTTATGTGCTCCTCCACTTTCCCCACTCAAAACTGCAGAGTCTGTAGGCTCAACGGCTATAACTTTTAGATTTGGAATCATCTGTTTTAGTACTTCTCCGGTTCCTGTTATCGTCCCACCTGTGCCTACTGAAGCAACAAAAAAGTCTACTTTTCCCTCTGTATCGTTATAAATCTCAAGTGCGGTTGTGCGTCTATGAACATCAGGATTTGCAGGGTTCTCAAACTGTTGTAAAATGATTGAATCTTCGACAGATTGGCTTAATTCCTCTGCTTTTTCAATCGCTCCATTCATCCCTTTTTCTTTTGGTGTAAGTTCTATGATCGCACCAAAGGCGGCCAATACTTTTCTGCGTTCTATGCTCATAGATTCTGGCATCGTTAGAATAAGTCTAATGTTAAGTGATGCACAGATGGCAGCAAGGGCTATCCCTGTATTACCGCTTGTTGGCTCTATAACAGTAGTATTTTGTCCTATTTTATTGTTTTGTATCGCATTTTGAATCATACTGTTTCCGATACGATCTTTAACAGAACTTGTAGGGTTCATAAATTCACATTTCCCAATCACTTTTGCACCGCTTTTTTTCGAGATGGAATTTAGCCTAACCAGTGGAGTGTTACCAATGAGTTCAGTAATATTTTCTGCAATTTTCATCTAATGTCTCCTTCAACTTGAGCAAAGCCCAAGATGAATTCCTCTCACTAAAGCTTTGCTTTTAGCAAGAAAAATTATATTTTTACCCTTATTATACCAAAGCATTAAGGAAACAGCAATATTTGCCGATATATATGAAACTATTTAAAGGTAAGCATATGAAAATTCTTATAATTGTATCTTTATTACTACAATTAACAACTACATTATGGGCAGATGTGAGTTATAACCAATATATTGATATGAAAAAAGAGGCATATTCACTTTATGAAAATGGAGATAAAAACGCTGCCATTTCATCTGTCAATCAGTTTATAAAGGTGTACCCAAAAAATATAAGAGCACAAAACTTACTTGCTGTTTTTCACTACTGGAGTGGAAATTTTGCTCAATCAAAAGTAATTTTACAAAATATATTAAAAAATGA
>JAOZKZ010000209.1 GCA_029935075.1 Campylobacterales bacterium | reverse complement strand
CTGATGCTGTGTTTAAAGCGAGTGAAAAAAATTATCTAGTACTTCGAGCTGATGCATCAGATCCAGAGGTTTTGATGTCTTTAAATATTGCAGATAATGCAAAATATGTTTTAGCCATAACGAACGATGATGCATTGAATCTTTCAATTATTTTATCAGCAAAATCAATCAGTAGTGAACTCGAAGTGATTGCTCGTGCTAACTTAGCAGGAAGTAAAAAGAAGTTTAAGATTGCGGGGGCTAAGAGAGTGCTTTTTCCTTATGAAACAGCCAGTATCGCAGCCATTGAGTATCTTGAACAGCCCATCGCCTATAGTGCTATAGATACCATTATGCAAGAGCAAGTAGGACCAATTGCAGATGAGATTGAGATGTTTTTAGAGGATGGGCGTAAAATTATAAAAAAAGAGTTAATTGACGCTCATGGTTTGAAACTTTTAGGGGTGTTTAAAAAGGGAAGTTTTGATTTTAACCCATTAAACAGTGAGCTTATTGTAGGGGATAAAGATGTCTTGATTGTCATTGGATATAGCGAAGATGTCGCTGCTTTTAAAACGGATTTGGTTAAACATGCATAAGATGATTATATATGGATACTCAAAACTGGCTGAACAGATTGCTGGATTACTTGTTGAAAAAGGGTATAATTTTAACATATTGGAAAGTAACCCTGAGAGTGTGCAAAGAGCACTTGATGATGGGTACAAAGCTTACGAATCGAATCTAAATGAAGATGAGAACTTGATAAGTTCGGGTATCACAAAAGGTGTGAAGACGCTGTTTTGTATGAGTGAGGATGCCAACAGCAATCTTTTTGTGACACTTTCAGCAAGAGCTTTAGATAAAAATCTTCGTATCATTGCATTGGCATCTTCCAAAGCGAGTGAAAAAAAGATGCTATTAGCTGGTGCTGACAGTGTGATAAACCCTTATGAAATTGGAGCTCAAAGACTGTTTCGTTTGATGCGAAAACCGACGCTTTTTGCAGTTTTGGATAGAATCTTGTTTTCAACAACAGAGATAAAATTTGATGAGATAAAAGTAGAACAAAATTCTTCATTTATAGGTGTGGCATTAAATCAGATAGGTTCTGAAAGTTTACAAAATATATTGGTTATTGGTGTACAAAGTATAGATGATTTTATCTATGATACAAATAGAACTAGATATCATGTCAAAGAAAATGATGTAATTGTGGTCATGGGAAGAGAAGAAGATATTCAAAATTTAAGGGAGCAGTCATGAAAGTTGGAGTAGTTGGAGCTGGAAAATGGGGACAAGCACTACATTTTGCGATTTCTGAAAAAGGGGAATCTTATATCGCATCACGAACCCCAAGAGAAATTAAAAATTTTGTGAGCATGGAAGAAATTATGGAGTTTGAGTATCTCATCTTTGCCATTTCAGCACAAAATGCCAGAGATTGGTTGGAAAATAAGTTTGTCTTCAAAAACCAAAAGATTTTAGTTGCATCCAAAGGGATTGAGGTTGAGAGTGGAAAGTTTTTAAATGAAGTTTTTAGCGAATTTATTCCTGAAGAAAATTTGGCTTTTGTCTCTGGACCTTCGTTTGCTGCAGAGGTTATGAAATCTCTTCCGACCGCAGTAGTAATCAGTTCAAAAAACAAAAAATTGGCTAAAAAATTCTCAAAACTCTTTCCTTCGTTTATCAAGACCTATACTTCAAAAGATGTTATCGGAGCAGAGGTAAGTGGAAGTTATAAAAATATCATTGCAATTGCTAGTGGAATTTGTGATGGGTTAGAGCTTGGAAATAATGCCAGAGCATCTCTTATCTCTCGTGGGCTTGTTGAAATGACACGATTTGGAAGAAACTTTGGGGCAAAGAAAAATACTTTTTTAGGACTTAGCGGTTCGGGAGACTTGTTTTTAACAGCTTCTAGTACGCTTTCTCGTAACTATAGAGTAGGACTTGGACTTGCACATGGGAAAAGCCTTGAAACGATACTAGAAGAGCTTGGAGAAGTTGCTGAGGGTGTTTATACTTCTGATGCAGTGTATCGTCTGGTTGAAAAGCATGATATCTATGTTCCTATAGCGGTTGAAGTGCATCGTATGATTGCTGGGAAAAAACCAGAGGATAGTTTGAAAGATTTGTTAGAAAGGTAGCTAAATAAATACCCCATCCTAGTATAGTTAAATTACTAGGATAGATATTAGTCTATTAGAATAAACCGCCAATTGAACGAATTAATCCACTTTCTAGCTTAGGTTGTGCTTCTGTATAAGCAAGATTTACCTTGTTTGCTGTACTTACGATTCTTGTTCTATATGTTTTCCATTTTACTTGACCACCAGAAATACTCTGTTTTGTAGTTGTAGCTGAACCTTGTACAAGATTTGCAGCTTGTGTTTGTACGATTTTTTCACCAGCTAGTGGTCTCTCTCTGATCTGTAAATCTGTTACCATCATATAAAGTACATCATCAACTAATGCATCTCCAAGAAGACCTATTGCAGCACCAGCTAGTCCTGCAGCAGCAAAGCCTCTCGAAGCATCACTTCTTGTAGCCGCAGCTAGTGCAACACCTGTTACCGCTCCACCAAAACCTGCTTGTAACGCACCACCAGCTTCTCTAAGGTCAGTTTTTCCAACTCTTAAAACATTACCTTGAAGCATAAACTTTGCTTCATCTGGATTGTTTGTGATTTTGTATCCATTATTCTGTAATTTTGCAATTATAGATTGTTTAACATTGATATCTTTATCTGATGTATTTCTTACATCAACAAAAATAATTTTGTTTGATGGTGCAGTTGGCTCAAGAAAAATAGTCTCGCTCATTTTTGTTTGAACATCTAAATTTCTTTTCTTTACCACAGTATGCATTGCGGTACATCCCGTAATTAAAGGTATAGTTGCAGCTAAGGCGATTGATAACCCTATAGTTCTTAATGAAAAATTCATAACATCTCCTGTTTAATAATTTACGCAAAATCCAAATAGATTTATGTCGTTGAGTATATATCGCCATTTAATAAAAATTGTTTAATGATTAAGGCATTTATATTATTATTGTGGAGTAATTAAAGGTATTAGGTGAGGCTTTGATGTAATTATTTGTAAGTTTGATATGCGTAATTTTATTCAGAGCATATCAGTGTAAACTTTTGCTCTGAATAGATTTGAAGTTTATAAAGTTCCTATTTTTGTTTTCTTATCATCACCTAAGAGTTCACTTTCAATCATATGTATGGTATTTGTACCACTTCCAAGTGTAATAGTTTTAGTTTTATCTTTGGGATCACCCATAGGTGCACTTGTATCATATTTAGTAGTACAAGTATAGTTTGTAGCGTTACTTCCTCCATCACTAGTATTACATGTTGTAGTAACTGTACCTTTATAGTTTAATCCATAGGATAATACCTCACTTCCCGATGAATTTGTTAGTGTATATCTAACATGTGCATAGTCACTATCAATACCTTTTAGTGTGATTTTAAATTCTGAATCACCTTTAGTTAATTTAACTGAATCACTTCCTGAACTTATTATGTCGCTAACCTCACAGCCTGTAGTTGTAAGTACTATTGTTCCCAATAGTGATAGTGATAATATTGTTTGTTTCATATTTATCCTTTTTTGTTATTATTTAGGGTCTTTTCTTATCCCATTGAGCTTAATATCGGACAAATTAAGATTTAATTTAGAGAAAATAAATATTCTTATTCGTGGATGATTGTTTTTCAAGTAAAAATTCGCTAATATAAAAAGACATGAATACTCCTAATAACCAACACATTTCACAACTTTGA
>JAOZKZ010000053.1 GCA_029935075.1 Campylobacterales bacterium | reverse complement strand
TCCTTGACCCGCACCGATATCTTTTGCACCTTGCGTTTCCAAGTCGATATCAACAGAAGCAGTTGCAGAAGAGAAATCAGCGATATCTAACCCCTCGCCACCAAAAAGTTTATCATCTCCACCACCACCTTGAAGCGTATCATTTCCAGAATTTCCTTCTAAAAGGTCGTCGCCAGCCCCTCCAATAAGTGTATCATGCCCAGCACCACCAAGAAGAGTGTCATCCCCTCCAAAGCCATGTATCGTATCATTCCCTGCATTTCCATAAAGGGTATTGATATCGCTGTTTCCTCTTAGAACATCATCAGAAGAGGAGCCTGCGATATTTTCTATAGCTATGAGCGTATCCACACCCTCACCTGTCACAACACCAGTTCCTAAATCCGCCGTAATAGAAGAAATTGCATCTTTATAGTCTGCTAAATCTACACCTTCCCCTCCATCCAAGATATCATTGCCACCATTACCAGAAAGCGTGTCATCCCCTAAATTTCCTTCAAGTACATTGTCACTATCGTTACCCACTAGCGTATCATTTGCCAAACCACCTTTGATATCTTCTATATTTCTTAGACTATCTGTGCCCTCACCGATAGCTTGATTGGTTGAAAGATTGACCATCATCGCTGTACTTACATGAGAAAAATCCACCACATCTTTTCCCTCACCACCATCGATAAAGTCATCACCTTCGCCACCAAGTAAAGTATCATCTCCAAGCTCACCAAATAGAGAATCATCCCCACCACGACCAACCAGTACATCTTTACCCTCTGCACCAAAAAGTTTATTGTTCTGTGCATTACCACTAAGTGTATCATCAAGATTTGAACCGCTAAGATTTTCGATTGAGAGTAGCGTATCTTTTCCTGCACCTTTTGTATTTTGTACTCCAACAATGTTTAAATCCACCTCTACCGAAGCAGATGCATCACCATAATCTGCCGTATCACTACCCTCACCACCATCAAGTGAATCATCACCCAATCCACCTTGAAGCGTATCATCTCCCTCATTACCAAAGAGCGTATCATCTCCAGCTAATGCACTAAGATAATCATTACCTAAATTTCCAGAAAGTGTGTTGATACCAGCATCACCAAAAATTTGATCATCTGCTCGTGAGCCTGTGGCATTTTCAATACTGACCAAAGTATCGATACCCTCTTCACCTATTGCAGTTTTTTGTTCTAAATCTATCTTTACACTAGCATCCGAGTCAGAAAAATCAACACTATCTCTACCCAGTCCACCATCAAGAAAGTCATCCCCAAATCCGCCTATCAAGATATCATCACCCTCAAGACCTCTAAGAGTATTATTCTCCTCATCTCCTTTGAGTTTATCTGCATAGATAGAGCCTGTAACATTTTCTATCTCAACAAGCGTATCAGAGCCTTCACCAGTAGCCGTACCCAATTCAAGATTAACATCAACAGCCCCAGAAGCATCCGAATAATCAACCTTATCTCCAACTAAGCCTTCAACGCCACCATCAAGGATATCATCACCTGCTCCACCTTTAAGGATATCATCACCCGCTCCAGCTTCAAGCCTATCATTGCCTGCTTTCCCATCAAGATAATCATTTCCTGCATCTGCGATAAAGATATTGTCTGCATCATCACCAACTAGCTTATCTGCATGAGTAGTTGCAATAATTTTTTCTATATTGCTAACACGATCATAACCTTCACCGCTTACAAAATTTTCTTCTAGATTTGCTTCAATACCGTTATAAGTTAGATGTGAAAAGTCTAATGTATCTACACCTTCACCACCATCAATATCATCATTAGCACCACCACCTATAAAATAATCATCTCCACCATTTCCTTTTAAAATATTGACCTCATCATTTCCATAGATAAAATCTTTAAAAGCGGAACCTGTCGCATTTTCAATTTTCTCTAACCTATCAGTACCTTCACCTTCTGCTTTTCCATAATTAACACCTGTACCGATAGAATCAGGATCTGTTAAATGTACTGAAATACCATTTATCGCATCCGTAAAATCAACGGTGTCTTCACCAGCACCACCATCAATTAGATCATCACCTAATCCGCCAGAGAGCGTATCATTTCCAATTTCACCTTTTAAGATATCAGCTCCGCCTTGACCTTTAAGGATATCATCACCCTCACGCCCTTTAAGGATATTAATATCATCATTACCTTCAATAGTATCTGCTTTGCTAGTGCCATAGACATTCTCAATATTTGAGATTGTGTCTTCACCTTCTCCCGTAGACTTACCAAGTAACAGAGATAGATCTATGCCATTTGAGGAAGCTTGAAAATCAAGTGTATCTATACCTTCACCACCATCAATGATATCATTGCCAAGACCAGCTTGTATGCTATCATCACCGCCTCCTGCCAATATCTCATCATTTCCCTCAAAGGCTGTAATGATATCAGTCACCCTTCCACCAATAACTTTTGTATCACCATGAGAGGTTAAAATCACATTTTCATTAGGATTTCTTGAGAGTACAAAACCAAGTTCAGAGTTACCATCATAGATATAATCATCAGGATTATTAACATCTTTGACTTGAATACCTGCACGGACAAGACCAAGAAGTTCTTTATCCTCTGGAATGCTAAACTCAGCCAACTCTTCAGGGGAAAGATTGACATTACCCATATCAAAAAGAGAGTTTACTTCTATACCTATAGAAAAATCATTATGTGCGGTATCCTCTTTATATTTTAAAACAATTTCTATACCGTTTGCGGTCTCTGTAAAACCAGTTCTTTCAGTTATAGGAGTTAAAAGTGGGTCACGATTTAAAACATCTTCTGCTGTAATTTCTCGATATATTGTCCATGTACCATTTCCATTATCTTTAGCATCAATAATTTCAAACCCTTCGGGTATCTCTTTAAAAATAATGGAGTCTATCTCAAAACCCATAGGTTGCTGTGCATTTATTGATATCAACCTTGAGAGATACCCCTCCTCAAACCAGACAGAATTATCCGCATGTATCTCCATCTTTTCGCTAGAGTTTGAAAAATCAAATAGCTCAAACTCTGACTGTGCTTCACCAGAAGCATCATATCTAGCCCGAACACTTCCTCCACCACCTTCAACCAAGGTTGTATCACCATTTTTAGAAATACTCTTTTGTGTTTGATAAAAACCTATACTAACCTCTAATGTAGCCGTTACATCCGCAGTAGATTCTTGTGCTGCAACAGAGGAGCTATCATCACTTGCTCTAAAATTTGAAGTATAATCATTCTCTTCACTAGGACTGACATCAATATCTTCATCAATCTCGATCATCTTCATCTTTTCAGCCATCTCTTCGGAAAGAGAGTCTGATTGATTTTCACTTTGCTGTTGTTCTTGTTTATCTAACTCTTTGGCTTTATCTTTTAAAGCTGCCTCTTTCTCTTTGAGGCTTTCACTCTTCTCTTTGAGTGCATCACTTTGCTCTTTGAGGTCTTCTTTGGCCTTATCTAACTTAGCTTCTAATGCAATCATATCATCGGTCATAATAGAATCAATAGGACTCTCTTTAACCTCATCCACTTGCATCAAAAGACCAGAAAGCTCTAGCACTTGACCAGAAGGCAGGATAATAACGGGAGGGTTATCTTCAAAAGCAAGAATTGCCATGGAGACAAAAATTATTTCGCCACCATCAGGCATACGAAGTACTACATCGCCACCAACCATTTTAAAGTTTGCTTTACTGATATCAAATTCAAAAGAGATTTTATCACCGGGTTTTGCAAAGACACTGATACTTACATCTTTTTCTGGTGCACTAATAAGTGTTACTTTTTGATCGCCATACACAACATGTGATACTTGATTTTCTGTCATTACTATTCCTAAACTATTATTCTTAGGTCTAATATCGACTATTTATGTAATATCTTGAATAATTACGCTATTTATTTGATAATTTTAATTTTGACATATCCAAAATCGTATTTTTTATCTCTATTCTTTTGCATTTTTAACTTAATATTACTCAACTTTACATCTTGTTTTTTAAGTAAGTTTTTTACATTAAGTGCACGACCAAGTGAAATCTGTTTTGGTATCGTTCGACCCAATACCTTCGTAGGTTGAGCAACTGATATCTCAAATTTTGCATTTGGATTTTTCTTCTTTTGGGCTTTGATATAAGCTTTGATATCAGATTTTATTTTTGCGGTATTGAAAATATCTTTACTATCATAAGCTATCAATAGTTGACCATTTGCTTTATCAGATGTCTGCGTTTGTGATTTCTCTGGTGAGTCAGCAATAGAGAGTGCATTTCCTTCAGATTTTCCACCCGTAAAAAGAGCGTCATTACCAGCACTATCAAGTGCAGGTTTTTCAACCTTAGCTAAAGATATCATATCTTGGACATCAACACCAGCTTGTAGACTTTCTGTTGTAGACTTGGTTGTTGCCATAGAATCTGATTTGGAATTAAACTGCATGTAATAAGCTACATTTACAATTGTAACAAGTATAAAAAGAAGCAAAACGAGAATTACCGATGAAAACACATCCACAAATGGAGGCCATGGATTGAACTCTACCTCACATTTTTTTGCTCGTGCCATCTAAACTTTTTCCTCGTGAGAGAAATGTTTTTTCATAAAATCAATAGTATCTTCAAGTTTTGTATGTTTGTTCTCATCTTTTGACTTTTTTTGCATTAATATTTCTAATTTAATCAAGCGTCGTTTGATATTTTTATCCATGCTCTCTAATGAATCTGCCATGTGAAAAATATTTATCTTATTCTCTTGCTCTTTTCGCTCTTGTTTGATTACCATGTTAGTAATAGTATCTTCTCGTCTTTGCATAGCTTCTTGTTCTTGAATGTTTGAAGAAGAGAACGCTTCTAACTGCTCGTTTTGGCCCTTTTGCATCATTAACAACTCTTGGAGTTGTGTTTGGTTATTGGACGAGTATGTGCTGTTTTTTTCACTACTTTTTGCAATATCTACTAAAGAGTTTTTCATCTGATAGAGAAACTCTTGCTCTTGTTGAGAATTGCTTTTAAGATCTCTCATCGTCTCAATAAAAGTAGATTGAAACTGCCGATTGACAGCTGAAACTTCTTTCATCTCATGGCTTAAACTGGAAATTTGCTCAACAAAAACATCCATGTACGATTTTTGACGACTATCAAGCATGGTAGAAGACTCTATCGCTCCAGCTTTATTTTCACTAGATACTTTCTCTACCGTTTTCTCTTGCAGCCAGTTTTCAACCCCTGATAAAAGTGACTCTTGTGCCTTATTTAAAAGATATCCTTTGATACTAAGAAGTATTGCTGAGATAACACCAAAAAGTGAAGAACCAAAACCTACAGCCATAGAAGAGAGTGGTATCGCAAAATCTGCCATGATTTTTCCGATATCCACATCACTTCCAGCAAGTGAAGATACGATAGAACCCATGCTCGCAATTGAACCTAAAAGACCTGCAAAAGTACCCAACAATCCTATCATAAGTACCGTACCGATAAAAAAGTTATTGTACTTGTTTTGATTTGAGTATTTCTCTTCAAGCCATGCTAAAATATCTTCTGACTCTTGTTGGGTAAAAAGAAGAGTTCCGCTCTGTGCTCTTGATTGTATTTTATTTGCG
The DNA here is from genome assembly GCA_029935075.1 of Campylobacterales bacterium. Classification (GTDB taxonomy): domain Bacteria; phylum Campylobacterota; class Campylobacteria; order Campylobacterales; family QNZT01; genus SZUA-1433. The sequence goes on along the minus strand of JAOZKZ010000053.1, from coordinate 6,398 downwards.
ATATTTGAAGGAAAGATCTTCTCAATCCCCTTTAGATAAAAAGAGAGGTCTCCTTTTTTATACATCAAAACCCCAAAGGTTCCAGCTACCATCGTCAAATCTTTTGCTGCTTTAAAAAGCATAAACGAGCCAATAGCAAGTAGTGCAACAATAGCGATATTAAAAGTCAATGTAGATAAAAAGTAGAGTTTAAAGGTCTCTAAATTTGATACTGCAATAAAATAGACAAAGAGCCAAAGAACAAAAAAGGCTTTAAATATCTTTAATCTTTTCACTTTTTAACCCTTAAAATAGAAATAACAACATCGAGACTATAAGTCCAAGTGCTACCATCGTTACAGAATTTACCAAGTTTTTCACAAGGTTTACGAAACTATTATCATCTTTTACCTGCTCAGCTACAAAAGCAAGCCCTGCATAATCTCCATGAACATCATATACTTTTTGATAGACATAAAAATATTTACTATCTTTTATAAAGCCATTCTCTTCAAGTTTTCCACCAAAATCAACACTTTTTAATTGGTCAACAAAACTTTTATCGTAAGTTGCACTCTTGATATAAAACTTATCATGGTAACTTACATAAACACTCTTTTTTAACTTTCTATCTATTTTATGACTACTACTTTCAGTCAAAAGAAAAGCAAAAACTTTATCTTGTTTTTTATATTTTTCTACTAAAGTATCTATATTTTTTGTAACTACTACACTCATTATCGTCCCATTTTTATCTATCATAGGAACCGAACTCTTAAATACTGCACCATTTTTTGTGATATCAATGCCGATAATTTTACTTATCTTACTTACCTTTTCATAAGAAATTGAGATACTCTTTTTACCTAGTGCACTATTGATTTTACCCACGATTTCTTTACTTTTTTTAGCAATATTAATAGTAGAGTTTTGATCATTAGAAAAAAAGTCATCAGCAATATATTTATTTTTTGAGAGGGTAAGTGCCACAGCTTCTGTATACTCATTTTGTGAAATTATTTTATTTTTAAAACTCAATACATAATGATTCTTCTGATTTTCATAAGTCTTTTGTGCCACATCAGAGACCAAAAAATTTACAAAATAGAGTGATGCAAAAATCCCCATTAAGGATACTGTTGTTAAAAGGGTAAACCATAACCCCTTCTTTTTCTTTGCATTTTCCATAAGGCTACTAAACCACTTGATAAAACTAAACATGCTTTCTCCTGCCATAAATATAATACATTACATATCTGATGAATGCACTATCGTCCTTTAATGAAAAATCTTTATTTTTTGGAGAAAATAATCTTAATTCTATTTTTGCCACGGACAAGGTATAAATAATATTTTAAACTTGTCGATATAAAAATGAAAGAATTTAAATTTTATAGGGTTTTTTAATGAATAAGATATTTAGTGTGATAATTTTCATATCCATGCTGTCACCACTTTTTGCTATAGAACAATCAGAAAATAAAGAGTTTATGATTATGCTTGGTGCTTGCAATAAGCAGAGTAGTGCCCAAGTCATAATTGATAAATTTCCAAACTCAAATGCACAATTAATGGTTAAAAAAGGTAAAACAAAAAGTATGTATTTTGTAGTTATCAACCATATAGAGTCAAAAAAAGAGGCAAAAGAGCAACTTAAAATTGTAAAAAACAAAATTAAATCTGCCTATATCATCTCCTCAAAAAAATCACAACCTAAACCTCCAAAAACAGTTAAAAAGCATATTGTCAAAATAACTCCTCAAATAGAAGATAATAAAACAGTCGAAACCATTATCCCTATACAAAAAGTCATCGTAAAATCAAAAACAACTCCCCTAAAAAAGATAACTAGCGATAAAAAAGGAATATTACTCAAAGATGCTGTCTTAAAAGCTCTAATAAACTCTTATAAAATTTCAGCAGGACGAGAAAAAGTAATTCAAGCTAAAAGAAAAGTAGATGAAAAACTATCTGCTTATATGCCAACAGTAAACCTCTACACAAATGCTGGTGGAAGCTATCTACATCCCTATCAAGCACGCGACCAACAGTTTTTAAAATCTGACGAAAGTTTAGTACTAAATCAAAATATCTACGCAGGTGGTAAACATAGCAATGAGATAAAAAGAGAGAAAGCAAATCTACAAGCTGCGACAGAAAAGTTTAAATCCCAAGTTGAAGAGGAAACTCTTAAAATAATTGATGCATATTTAAGTCTTATCTACCAAAAAAGAGGTATTAATATTACTAGAGACAACATGTTAACCTTAAAAAAGATATTGGATATTGTGACTATAAAAGAAGAGAGTGGTGCAGCTACAAAAGGAGATCTAAATTATATAAGATCCCAAGTAGAAAATGCCTCTGCCGCTCTTGTAAAATCAGAATCTAAATACCAAAATGCTATCTCTTTTTATGAGTACTATGTAGGAAAATTAGATGATAGTAACAATCCTATTGAGTATGAATTTTCATTTTCTCTTGAAGACAAAGAGAGCACCATAGCCCTGATGCATAAGAACAATGCCAAAATTCAAGTTGCATATGCCAAGATGCAAGCCCAAATGCACAACTTAAAAGCACAAAAGTCAAAGTTCAAACCCACTCTTGATCTTTCGATTACAGGCAAGGACAAGCAGAGCAGTTATGAAGCTGAGCCTCATGAAGATAGAGCCACGGCATTACTTTCACTAAATTATAACCTCTATAATGGTGGGAAAGACAAAGCGATACTATTAGGCACTAAAAGCAAAATCGAGGAGCTAGAATACAAACTTGTAGATCTCAAAGAGAGTTCAGAATACAACACAAAACAGATGTATGAAAACATCTTATCCTCTCGTGACTCATTAAAACACACACAGAAAGAGGTAGAGGCAAATTTAAAAGTAACAGACTCTTACTGGGTAGCTTTTAAGTACGGAACTCAAGATATCCAAGCACTTCTTTTAGCACAACGAGCACTTAATCGCTCAGAGCTAGATGTAGTCAAAGAGAAACAAGCTTACACCAATGGATATTTTAAGCTTATGGAGCAGACTGGTACGCTTTTAAAAACATTGAGATTAGAAGATTTTATAGATGCAGAGAAAATTATTCAAGATATTAGTATAAATTATTTTTATTAGATATAATAAATTATTATATTTTAAGGTTTACTATGCAAATAATAAAACATCTTTTTAAATACTATCTTTATCTCATTAGTATATTTTTTATCGGTCGTGTAGCCCTCTTTGTCCTCTATTTTGACAGATTTGAAAATAGCGGTGTTGATTATTGGTATAGCTTTATTTATGGGCTTCGCATGGATACAATTGTGGCATCCATGTTACTGGTTATTCCGCTTATTTTGCTCACGCTAACTCCAAAGATATTAGAAAAAAGTGTTGATAGCTTTTTAAAATACTATTTTCTCCTCTGCATTGCTCTTGCCATCTATATCGAAAATGCAACCTTTCCATTCTTTGCACAGTATGATGTGAGACCAAATTATAAGTTTGTAGAGTATTTAGAGTATCCAAAAGAGGTATTTGGGATGATTATCGCTGATTATCCTATTCAGTTAGCAGTTGCTTTACTTATGATTATTTTGTTTATTTACCTCTATCTGAAAGTTTTAAAACCTAGTTTCATAGCTATCTATGAGGTACCATATCTAAAAAGAGCCATACTATTCTTACCTTTAGCAATCATACTTTTTATAGGAATTCGCTCATCATTGGGACATCGACCTGCAAACATCACAGATGCCATGTACACCTCCAATCGTATTGTAAATGAAATCACAAAAAACTCTCTGTATGCTATTGGATATTCCATCTATGCCAATAAAAAATATAGTACCGATGTATCCAAACAATATGGAAAAATGGATATTGAAGAAGCCATCACAAGAGTCAAAACGAGTTTAAATATAGACTCCATTGACAAACTCTCTCCTTTATCACGTGTGGAAAAGACACACTTTAAAACTGCAAAACCTAAAAATCTCATCATCTTTTTACAAGAGTCTCTTGGATATCAATTTTATGAAGACAAACAAAACACTCCACATCTCAATAGATTAAGCCATGAGGGTATATTTTTTAGTAATCTTTTCTCAAACGGAACAAGAAGCATCCGTGGTATTGCAGGGAGTGTATCTGGAAATTTTTCAGTCCCTGGCAAAGGAGTACTCAAAAGAAATAAATCACAATCTGACTACTTTACCATCTCATCACTTCTAGAACCTCTAGGATATACAACATCATTCTTTTACGGTGGTGAGAGTCGCTTTGATAACATGAAAGGTTGGTTTACGGGAAATGGCTTTGATAAAATTATCGATCGTGAAAAGTTTACTAATCCAAAATTTGTAGGTACATGGGGTGTTTGTGATCATGAGGTCTGCATGAGTGCAAATGATATGTACAAAGAGTTACATGCCAAAGAGCAAAAATTTGCTTCTGTCATATTCTCAACTACCAATCACTCTCCTTTCGATTTTCCAGATGCTAAAATTACTTTGATGAATGGAGTAGATGAAAAAAGTGTTGAAAATGCCATTAAATATGCAGATTTTGCTATCGGAGACTTTATAGAAAAAGCAAGATATGAGGCATATTATGAGGATACAATCTTTGTTATTGTTGCTGACCACAATGTCAGAGTTTTTGGTGATGATGTGGTACCCGTTGATATGTTTAAAATTCCAGCACTCATTTTAGGCAAAGATATCAAACCAAAATTTTACGATAAACTTTCAACACAACCTGATGTATTAGCTACAGCCCTTGATCTTATGGGATTAGATCTAACCTATCCAATCATGGGACACTCAATATTTAGCGACAAAAAAAGAGAGTTAGCGCTGATGCAGTTTAATGATTTTTATGCCCTTAAAGTTAAAGATAAAGTCGCAGTGATACGACCTAAAAAAGAGGCATTAACATTTGCATATGAAGATAAACATCTCAAACCAATAGAGAATGACAAAGCATTAGAAGAAGATGCTTTAGCATTTATTTTAGTACTTAATCATCTTTACCAAAACAAACTATATAGATAGCTACTTGATGATATCAATGGTTTCCAAAATAGAGTTAACGCAGTAAGTAGCACCTTTTTTATCACTACAGTCAGGGGAGATTAAAATCGTATTTTTAACCCCGGCATTGTAAGCAGCATCAATATCACTTTTTTTATCACCTATCATCCATGAAGTTTCCATATCGATATCAAACTTCCCACATGCCGCTAAAAGCATTCCAGGGGCTGGTTTTCTACAACCACAGCCACTATCTGGGTCATGGTGGCAATGGTAAACCTCATCGATAAATATCTCTCTTCTTTTAAGTTCATCAAGTTTCCAAGCCGTTACTCTTTCAAAATCTTCACTGGTGTAATAACCTCGCCCTATTCCAGACTGATTAGTCACAACAATCAATAAAAATCCAAGTTTTTGATACTTTTTTAAAACTTCAAAAATCCCATCACAAAACTCAAAATCATCAATTTTACAGACATAGCCATGGTCTACATTTATCACACCATCTCTATCTAAAAAGAGTGCTCTATTTTTCGCCAATTTCAAACTCTAAATCATTTTTCAAGTAGGTGATTTCTTCTTCATTTTCAAAATCAGGCTTAGTATGATGTATCAAATAATGTGCCATCAAAAGATATTTCTGTCCCTCTTTTGCATTATTAAGTGCATTTTTCAATACTTTCCCTAGATAATAGTTCGCATAAAAATCATAAGGTTCTTGCTTAACGATACGCCTAAGTCTCTTTGCAGAAGTATAAGTAAAGTCCAAATTCCCATCACAAATCGCTAAAAGAATATCTATCTTTATCTGAGTTTTATCTAATTCAAGACTTTTTGCGTAAGAAAATCGAGCCTCATTAAAAATACCAATCTCAAAATAAGTATCTCCAAGCTCATTCCAAAGCTCTTTATCATCATCCCGTGAAGCAATCTCCTTAAGCCGACTAAGACGAAGTGCTAAATCCAAAACCTTTGAAATATTTTGTTTTTCTACAAACTTTGGATTTAAAACATATGCTCTGCGTATTAGGTCAAACCCCTCAGAAACTTTATCTGTTCTCAAATAAACAGATGAAAGTTTGATCATACACTCAACATTTTCAGGGTTTTCATTAAGGATTTTTTCTAAAAATGACTGTTTTTCTTCCGTTTCATTCTCTTTGATAAAGAAGTAATCTTTACATACAGGGAACTCTTTTGCAAAAAGATCGAGACCCAGAAAAAAAAGAAGTAAAACTGCGATTTTTAGCCTATTCATTAAATTTTATATTCCTTAAAGTTTAAATAGTAAAATATTTTTTCACCTATATATATTTGTTTATTATATAGATAAATGATTAAAATTGATTATTGCATATATTTAATTTATTCAATTTAAGGAGAGTTTAAG
>JAOZKZ010000208.1 GCA_029935075.1 Campylobacterales bacterium | reverse complement strand
AGTGAACAGTTGACTGGTTTTATAATGGTTGAACAGATGAAATCTATCGACTATAAATCTAGAAAAATCAGATTTATTGAAAAAGCTAAGCAAGAGACTATTGATGAAGTATTAAGCATTGTTGAAAGTATTATACATAGTGTATAACATATAAAGAGGGATTCCCCTCTTTAATTTCTCTCCCGATAAAACAGATAATAAGTCGAAGGCAAAATTAACAGCGTCAAAATCGTAGAGCTGATAATTCCCCCTGTGATAACAACAGAAAGTGGATACTGTATCTCACTTCCCACACCTGTAACATAAAGTAGTGGTAGTATCCCAAACAGTGTTGTAAGTGCCGTCATCAAAACTGGACGAAGCCTAAGCATAGTGGCATCTTTTAGTATGGTTTTTAACTCTTCATTTGGAAACTTAGCCCGAAGTTCGTCGATGAAACTTACCAATACGATACCGTTCAAGATAGCAATCGCAAATATCGCTAAAAACCCTACAATTGCAGAAACTGAGAGATAAATCCCACTAACTATAAGTGCGATAATCCCACCAATCAAGCCAAATGGAACATTTATCAAAATTAGCAATGCCTTTGAGAGTGAACCAAATGCTGTGAATAGAAGTAGAAGTACGAGTAAGATAGTGATAGGAACGATAACCATTAATTTCTCTGAAGCCTCTTTCATGTTCTTAAAATCCCCAGCCCAACCGATATAATAACCTGTAGGTATTTTGACATGCTCTTTGATGATTTTGTCTGCTTCTTCAACAAAAGAGGCGATATCACGACCTTCTACTTCAATAGAAAGCACCATGTAACGACTCAAATTTTCCCGTTTGATAAATGAAGCACCTTGCGTAACTTTGATATCACAGATTTGATCGAGTGTTATAAGCACTCCATTTTTTGACCTGATGGTGACATTTTTGACTGCTTCTATATCTCTTTTTGCATCTTTAATTTTTGCCACAATTCCAAATCGTTTTACCCCCTCTATCTTTTCACTTACAGCCTCTTCCCCGATACCATTTCTGATGACTTGCATAACCTCTTCCACACTGATACCATATCGAGCCAATGAGAGATAATTTGGAGTGATTTTTATCTGAGCTTGTCCTAGTTGGCTCTCAACTTCCATGTGTTCCAAGCCTACAATTTCAGAGGTTTTTACTTGAATATTCTTGGCAATAGAAGAGAGTGTTTTTTGGTCTTCTCCATAAATCTTTATAGCAAGTTCTGACTGTACACCCTCTAGCAATTCTTCAATTCTCATCGCAATGGGTTGAGTTGGTACAAAGTTTACATGGGTAAAAGTATGCTCTAAATCCTCATTCATCTTTTGTGTCAATGCTGGTAAATCTTCTATATCAGGTTTTAGAGTCAGAAGTACTTCCATGTAGTTTGCTTGTGCTGTTTCTCCTTTTTCGCTTCTTCCCATCATCGACAGAACTGATACAACATCATTTGGGTAATTTTTTAGGATATGCTTTTCTATATCTTGTGCAGTTTTTACAGACTGTTCTAAACCCGTTCCAGGAATTGCAATCACACGATACATGATTGACTCTTCGTTTAATTGTGGCATAAACTCTCTTCCTTGCCCAGAAAGTAAAAATGCCAAAAAGATAAAAATAGCACTCACACCTAGAAGTAATATTTTTGCATGTCCTAGAGCAAAATCAAGCACTGGAGCGTAGAGTTTTTTGATACCTCTTATGATGATATTTTCACTACTTTTTGAAGGTTTTAACAGAAGAAAATTTAGCACAGGCACTAACACCAATGCAACCAATAAAGAGCCTAACATGACAAAGACGATATTTAGAGCCATTGGAGAGTAGAGTTTCCCTGCCAAACCATCAAGACTTAAAAGGGGGATAAATATTGCCGCAATTATCAGTACGGCAAAAGTGACTGGTTTTGCGACTTCCTTTGCAGACTGAGTTATGATTTGAAGTTTTGACTCTTTGGGATTGTCTGATAATTTCCTAAATGTATTTTCCACCACAACTATCGTCCCATCGACTATCATTCCCACAGCTATCGCTAAACCACTAAGGCTCATAAGATTTGCACTCAATCCAAAATAATCCATAAGCAAAAAGGCTATTAACAAAGAGATAGGTAAAGATATAATCACGATAAAAGCTGAACGAAATTCAAATAGAAACAGAAACAATACAATCGCTACTAGCACCATGCCACTAAGCAAAGCATTTGTCATCGTTCCTACTGCTTTATGAGTTATCTCAGTACGGTCATAAATAGTGCTAATTTTTACACCATCAGGAAGTGTAGAGTTAATTGTTTCTACTTTATCTTTGAGTCGTTCTACAACTTTTGCAGCATTTGTCGCTGTTCGCTGAAGCACCATTCCCATGACGGCTTCTTTACCGTCAATGCTGACTGCACCAAATCTAGGAGTTGAACCCTCTTGAATCGTTGCGACATCATCTATGACGATAGATTGTCCCTCTTGTGAGACAATTACAGAATTTCTAATATCGTCCAATGTTTTATAGAGTCCTGCCCCACGGATTAGGTATTGTTCGTTGTTGAACTCCAGATATTGCCCTCCTGCTGAGAGGTTGCTTTTTTGTAAGGCTTCCACAACATCTTGATAGGTTATATTGAAGTTTTGAAGTTTTTTTGTATCTATTAGGACATCATACTGTTTCTCATATCCACCCCAGCCGATAACCTCTTCAACTCCACTAACACTTTTAAAAAGTGGGCTGACTATATAGTCATGCATCTCCCGTATCTCTTGAAGTGTGTACTCTCCCGTGCTATCTTTTACCTCATACCAAAACACTTGCCCAAGACCTGTTGTGTTTGGTCCAAGGATTGGTTTTCCCCAGCCATCGGGTATATCAACACTGTTTAACCTCTCTCCAACTAACTGCCTTAAAAAGTAGATATCATACTTCTCTTCAAAAAATATAGAGACATAGGATAATCCAAAAAAAGAGTTGGATGTTATTATCTTAACCCCTGCCATTCCTGAAAGTGCTGACTCTATCGGGTAAGTTATAAGCTTTTCAATATCTTCAGCAGAGTTTCCAGGACTCTCTGTATAAACCACAACTTGTTTAGGAGTGATATCTGGAAATGCATCTACTGGGATTTCAAGATATGCTTTGTAGCCAAATGCCATGAGGGCAACAAAAAGCGAAAGCACAAGCAGTCTCTGTTTTAGTGATATATCAATCAATTTATTTAACATATCATCCCCCTAATGCCCATGTCCGCCAAGAGAAGATTTCAGCAACATTGACTTGACATAATAGCTCTTATCGCTGACATACGCTTCTCCTACTCTCAAACCTTTTATAGCAACATAAGTTTCATCTTCTGCAACTATTTCAACTACATGTGCCTCGTAAGGGACTTCTTCTTCCTCATGTTCGTCATGACCCTCATGGGATTCATGTTCATCGTGATTTTCATGATCGTCATGCTCCTCATGTTTTTCTTCCTCATGTTCTTCGTGGTCGTCATGCTCATCATGATGTTCTTCTTCCTCTTTTGGTACAAAAACCACCCATTCATTGTTAAAAAATGATAATGCTGATTTTTTTACAGCAATTTGTTCGTTTGCATCCCCTGTATAAAGTTTGACTGGTATAAAAGCTCCAATAAAAAGTTTGTCAGTTTTTTGCTCAACACTTGAAAGAAGAATCACTCTTTGGCTCTGTTGGTCAAGCTTTGGTAAGATTTGTGTGATCTGTGTTGTGATATTTTGAGTGACTATTTTATCACCGATTTTTACCATGTTTGCATATTTTAAAGGTAGATA
>JAOZKZ010000207.1 GCA_029935075.1 Campylobacterales bacterium | reverse complement strand
TGGCAATTTAATGGAGAGATGGTAGAGAATTTTGAAGACCATGTTTCCAAATCTGTACCGCTCTACTTAGAGGGTCATAAACTTATTGAAAACCTCAGTGATTACTTTATCAAAGATGACTCTTACTGTTATGAATTAGGTAGCTCAACGGGAACGCTTCTTCAAAAGATTGCAAAAAGAAATGTGTTTAGAGAGGCTCAATTTATCGGTATTGAACTAGAAGTTGATATGGTCAACAAGGCAAACAAACTTTATAAATCCCCTAACCTTTCATTTATAAATGGTGATATAAATAGTCTAGAGTTTGAAAAATCAGATATGATTATTGCTTACTATACCATCCAATTTATCCACCCAAAACAGCGACAACAGCTTTTTGATAAGATTTATAAGTCACTTAACTGGGGTGGAGCTTTTATACTTTATGAAAAGGTGCGTGCCAATGATGCAAGATTTCAAGATATCATGACAAATTTATATACGGAGTATAAGTTAGATAAAGGCTATAGTGCAGATGAGATCATCAGTAAAACAAAAAGCCTCAAAGGGGTTCTTGAGCCTTTTTCAACAGAGGGAAATTTAGATCTTTTAAAAAGAGCTGGTTTTGTAGATACCATGAGCATTCAAAAATATATGAATTTTGAAGGCTTTTTAGCGATTAAATAACCTTGTAGTAATTAACCCTAGCTCCACTCACATGTTCTCTCTTATCTAAAAGTGTAAAGTAATTATCGAGGACTTCACATGAGGGGTTTCCATAAATGATATAAACATCATTTTTAAAATCCTCTTTTAGTGAAACGATATTTTGTGCCACTTTTTCCATCACAACAGCATCAAAAGGGTTAAAAAGATAGATAACAGAGATATCTAGTGGCGGAAGATATAAGGTTGCATCTTGATAAAAAGAGTCTACATTTTTAAGAGACAACCTTTTTATATTTAGCTCAGCCACGTCATGAAGCTCTTTTGCAAACTCAATTCCAATACTCTGTTTAAATCCACTATTTCGAGCTTGAATAATCGCCCCACCCTTTCCACTACCATAATCTAAAAAGATATTTTTCTCTATCTTTTTCCCTGTTATCGTTTCCAAATCTTCAAAAACTTTTTTAAAAAAATCTTTTGAAGTAGAGACAAGTGCAGTGCCATGGTCTTGAAAATCACCAGTAAGCGTTAGGTCATGTAAGTTCTCAGTCGAGAAATCAACCCCTTTTATTTTATAATATACTCTTTGGGTTATTTTATCAACCGTAGATTTCAATCCATTCTCTTTAAGAGAACCTAAAAATTCACCAATTTTATATCTTAAACTATTTTGGTGTGACATGTCTGCATTTGTATGTGTATCTCTCACTATTTTCCCTTTTGTCCTAGCCATTGTGCGTAGGAAAATCTATTGTTATATTCAAAAAGCCTTGTAAGATATGAGGCTCTAAAATCCCAATCATAAAACCCTATACCCCAATGGTCATTATACTCTTTATTGAGTGAGTAAAAGTATCCACCCTCTTTTAAAACCCGATCAGTTTGCTCTAAATAAAACTCCAAATACTCTTTTTGCATAAATCCCAAAGATGCAGTATTTATCACAAGATCGACTGATCCTGATTTTAATGATGTTAAAACCGACGGTGGGATAATGATAAAATCATACGCTTGCACTAAGGTATCAAAATCATCTAACTTATCAATGATATCCTCTAAAAGTGCTATTTTTGCCTTAGGAAAGTTATACTTTATAAAATAAGCAGTCATGACAAGTGTTTCTGGCAAATCTAATAAAACATGGCAGCTGTTGGGCGTGTAATGGTGTAAAATCCTCGAAAGTCCTCCATAACCAGACCCGATATCAAGTATGACAGATCTTTGCATAGTGCTAAAAGGAATGACTTTTATGAGGTCATTAACAACCAAGGCATGAAAAAGACTCTTTTCACTCACTCTTTTTCCTCTATATTGAACACAAGCGTTATTCCCCGCAGGACTTTCACTTACTGAGGCTAAAATGGTTTTATCCACTTTTTTTGCAGATCGGTGATACTCTAAAATAAGGTCAATAGATTTTAAATAGGATTTTGTGTAATTTTCACGCACATTAAGATAGTGAAATTGATCATTAAAAAGTTCTTGATAGCGTTTTGTATCTTCTCTAAAATTGATAAGTCTATCTTTGATAAGCGTTCCATCTTCGTGAAAAAAATGCTTTTTTATGAGTGTGGCAATTCGATTCCACTCTTGGGTCTTATCAAAACTATCTTTTTCAATTTTGTACGCTTGTGTCAAACTCTCTTCAATATTTTTACAGTATTGGTCATTGAGTTGATAATGATTGAGCTCCACCATTGGAGATCTTGGCCATAAGAGTTCATTACTTCCATGTTGATACTGCTGTGATAAATCTTTTGTAGTAGTTCCATACCCTTCTAATTTTAAACTATTTTTAAAAATTATCTCTTTAAATCCCCAAAGGATTCGCCCCAAGAAATTATAAAAAAGTATGGGTTTAAAAGGTGTTTGATGTGCATTCCAACTATGCAGAAGAAATTGAGAATTTTTTTGATAAATCAATTTATTCATAATTTCTAAAAAGATTCGTTTACTAAAACCAAACCTCTTTAATATCCATTTTAATTGATACATTTTTATACACCTTAAGCCTTAGTTTATAGTATAATCGTCTACTTTATCAATCTCTTTATAATTTGTTGTATAATTTTATAATAATACCGATATTCTATAAAATAAACAATAAAGGTCTCTCATCGCTATGGATAAAATTTTTGAATCTATTGATTTTAAAAGTGAATTATTATTTTCAAACCATGAGCATATGAAAGAGGGGTTACTTGTAAATTTTTATGGTTCTATCTATAATCAAGAGTCCATAAGAAAAGCATTAAAACTAAAACAAGAGATATCTAGCATCGACTTAATCTCTTATGGATATCAAACTTTTGGGACTAATCTCTTTAAAAAACTTGATGGAATTTTTACGATTACGATTTATGACCAAAAATTAAATATGCTTTATCTTGTTAAAGATCGAGTAGGTTTACAACCACTCTACTTTTATGAGCACAATCAGACGCTTATATTTGGCAGCTCTTTAAAAGATTTTTATACCATCCCTACTTTTACAAAAAAAATTGATAAAAATGCATTGGCACTCTATCTAACTTATGGCTATATCTTGCAACCTTACACTATATATGAGCATACACACAAAGTAAAATCAGGTCACTATGTTGCATATGATATAAAAGCTAAATATTGGGAGCAAAAAGCATACTGGACTTTAGAGTCATGTTATGAGAGTGAAAAATCTCCCATGCAAGAAGATGACATCATTACAAATGTTGAAGAGATATTATTGAGTGCGATAGACAAACGAATGGATTCAAAACACTCTTTCGCAACCTCTTTAAGCGGTGGTTATGATAGCTCTATTGTTGCAGCACTTTTAACTAAAAATTGTTCAAAAAGCATTGATACCTTTACCATTGGCTTCAATCAAGAAGAGATTAATGAAGCACACCATGCTAAAAAAATTGCTACCCATCTTGGGACAAACCATCATGAGCACTATTTTAGTGAAGCTGATGCCGTAGATATTGTTCCTAAGCTCTCAGAGGTATATGATGAACCCTTTGCTGACTATGGTGCAACACCTACAGTTTTAATGGCTCAGATTGTGAAAAAAAGTGGCTTTGATACGCTTTTTGTGGGAGATGGTGGAGATGAGGTATTTGCCACAGCAGATGATGTTGCTCAATTTGATAAATTACTCAATACTCCAACAGCACT
>JAOZKZ010000206.1:2181-3819 GCA_029935075.1 Campylobacterales bacterium | reverse complement strand
TAATTAGAGCCATTAAAAAAGGTTACGATCTTTTTCATATCCTTCAAATCGCTTGTATAAATCCAATTGAACACTATAATCTTGATGTTGGACAACTTCGTATTGGTGATAAAGCTGATTTTATTGAAGTAGAAGATTTAAACTCTTTTAAAATAGTTCGTACGGTTATAAATGGTGAAGTTGTAAATGAAAATGGTAAAAGCAAAATTGACTCTGTTGCAATAGAACCGATAAATAAATTTAATGCCTTACCCACTTCAGAGTCAGACTTTATTTTTCAAAGCAGTTGTGATGAGATAGAGGTTATTCAAGCCATAGATCATGAACTTTTAACAAAAGAGCGTCTCTATCATACTCATAATAAAGGTCAGTTTTGTGTAGATTTATCAGAAGATATTTTAAAAATAGCCGTTATCAATCGTTATGAAAATAGAAAACCAGCCATTGCATTTGTCAATGGATTTGGTTTAAAAAAAGGGGCATTTGCTTCGTCTATTGCACATGATTCACATAATATTATAGTTGTTGGCTGCAGTGATAAAGAGATATCAAAAGCTGTCAATCTGATTATCGAATCAAAAGGCGGTATTAGTGCTGTTGATAATGAAAGGAGATTACATCTGCCTCTTGAAATTGCAGGAATTATGAGTAGTGATGATGCCTTCAGTATAGCTTCAAAGTATGATGAAATGGATCTATTTGTAAAAAACACTCTAGGTTCAACTTTGAGTACACCATTTATGACGCTATCGTTTATGGCTTTGTTGGTGATACCGGAGATTAAATTAAGTGATAAAGGGCTTTTTGATGGTAGAGAGTTTCATTTTATTCCTACTTGTGCTAAATTAAAAGAAGATATATAATCTTATGATGAACTTTTATAGTATCGAACAAACTATTCTAAAGATCTCAAAACTTGTCAAAGAAGTTGCTATATTCACTCATGATAAGCAGCTCTTTGCACTTATCTATCCAGATTTTGAAGAGGCAAAAAACCAAAAGCTCATACGTCTTGAAAATGAGATAAAATGGTATGCCGTAGAACTTTATAACATCAAAGCCCAAAGCGATCAAAAGATACAAGGGTATCAAATCGTCAAATCACCTCTTCCAAAAAATGCCAATGGAGAGATAAAAAGAGATGAACTTGAAACATTTATGAAGTCGCAGACATCGCTACATGAGAGTGCGAAAAATGAACCAAAAAACAGAGTTTATCAAAGTATCAAAAAGTTTCTTACTACTTTGACAAAAGAGCCAATTGAACCTTCTTCGCATCTCGAACTCGATCTTCATCTTGACTCACTAAATTATGTTGAACTTTTTACTTTTATAGAGAAGAGTTTCGGTGTGGATATCGATGAAGCACAGTTTTCACAGATAATGATTATGGATACACTTTACTGTTATGTCAATGAGAAAAAACAAAAAACAACCATCACCGATGTAAATTGGAAAACAATATTAAACGAAAAGATAGACTTTGAGCTCATCTACTCTCCCGTACCTCTTATGATCTATAAAACACTTTTATTTCCTCTATGCAAACTATACTTTTCACTGAAAGTCTCAGGTGGTGAAAACTTTCCAAAAGAGCCTTGCATCATCGCTCCATCTCATCAAAGTATGCTTGATGGA
>JAOZKZ010000206.1:0-2171 GCA_029935075.1 Campylobacterales bacterium | reverse complement strand
TTTACCCTATGGTGTTTTGAAAAAAACATTTGTTTTGGCATTTGAGATAGTATTTGGTACAACATATATGCGACCCATTGTGCAAAACTCCCAAACAATCCTGATCAATGTCAATAAAAATCTCAAAACCTCCATACAAAAATCTACAGTACCACTCAAAAATGGGCAAAACCTGATCATTTTTCCAGAAGGTGCAAGAACTCGGGATAGGAAACTATTGGAGTTTAAAAAGTTTTTTGCAATTTTAGCAGTTGAGCTTGATGTCCCCATCGTACCAGTTGTAGTTGATGGAACTTTTGAGGCAATGCCTGCAGGAAAACTCTTCCCAAAGCCAGCATCCGTTAGCATCAAATATCTAAAACCCATTTATCCTAAAGGATTGAACTATGATGAACTTACAGCTAAGGTCAAAGAAGCAATTTGCAAAGAGTTGATCAAGTGAGTATTGACTAATATTTATAATAAACACCAATCCTACTGACAATAAATCCAAAAACTGCATATATTGCAAAAGAGTGCAACAGATAAAAGAGTCCACTCAGCACGATACTTAACAGTAAAAAACGCACAAAAAATGTAAAAAAAATCGGAATTTTATGCTTTTTTTTCAGATATTGCAGCTGAAGATAGAGATGTCCAAAATATAAAATTCCAATCAACAGACCTGTAAAAAATAGAAGCAGCTCTTTCATCTTTTATAAAGAAATACTCTCCAGACAGAGTATATGGCAACAAAAAGTCCTAAAATGATTAAAGTCATTGTCCATGAAATAGAACCCGTTTGCATTTTATAATTTTTATCCAGATAGTTTCCAAGATAACCACCAAGTACCATAGGTAATACAACCATCCAGCCTATTGCCCCGACGATCATGACCTTCTCCCAAAAAATCCCTTTTTTTCGCCATTTTTTTAGCCACAAAGCTTGTTTGTCGATACTGTTTTGAAATTTCTCTTTCTCTTTTTTTCTATCCAAAATCTCTCTCCATTTCAATCAATTTTTTGATAAATGCTTTTTGCAGATTTTCAATATTGTCTCTAAATAACTGCTCTTTTTCCTCCTGCACTTTAAAAGATTTTTTTATCATTGCTAAAAGCTCACTGATTTTGTCACTCTCTACAAACTCCTTGGCAGTAATTTTCAAATGATTGTCTCTAAAAGAGAGTATACCACCGTTAAATGCATAATAGTGCTCTTTTTTATCTATCACGGCTATTACGATAGCAGGTTCCAATATAGTTAAAAACTCTGTATGTCTAGGCAAAATGCCAAAAGAACCACTTTTATCTTCAGCTCTAAAAAAAGAGATATTTTCTATACTTTTTATCATTTGGGGAGTGATAATCTCTGCATTAAAGGTTGATTTCATCAATCGCTCCAATCATGTAAAAAAGAGATTCATCCACCTCATCCATCTCTCCAGAAATAATCTTTTTGCACCCTTTTATCGTATCTGCCAAAGAGACATTTTTTCCCTCTCTGCCTGTAAAAGCTTCAGTGATAAAAAATGGCTGGGTTAAAAACTTTTCCAGTTTTCTGGCTCTTGCGACTTTCAGACGATCTTCAGAGCTAAGCTGTGCCATTCCAAGCATCGCGATGATATCCTGCAACTCTTTATATTTTGTCAAGATCTCTTTTACCTCTTTTGCAACACTATAATGCTCTTCTCCTATGATCGAGGGGTCAAAAAGTTTTGAATGTGACTCAAGAGGATCGATTGTAGGATATAAGCCTTTTGAAGCACGTGAACGTGAAAGTATGACAGAAGTATCCAAATGGGCAAAGACAGAAGCAACGCCGGGATCGGTAATGTCATCAGCTGGTACATAGATCGCCTGAACCGATGTGATCGAACCCTCTTTTGATGAAGCGATACGCTCTTCAAGCTCGGCAATCTCACTTGAAAGGGTTGGCTGATATCCGACACGAGAAGGAATTCTTCCAAGCAGTGTAGAGATCTCTTGTCCAGCTTGGATAAAACGGTAAATATTATCAATAAGCAGCAAAACATCTTTGTGCTCCTCATCCCTAAAATACTCTCCCATAGTGAGTGCAGTCAAAGGCGCTCTGTAACGAATTCCCGGAGATTCATTCATCTGTCCGAAAACCAAAATAGTTTTATCCATCACACCGGATTCTTTCATCTGTTCATAGAGCTCATGCCCCTCTC
>JAOZKZ010000004.1 GCA_029935075.1 Campylobacterales bacterium | reverse complement strand
CTTAAACAAGGCTGGGTCTATGGCAGGCTAGACGAGGTTAAATCATCCCCCAAGATTTGAGATTTTTTTCTGTGACCACGGTAAAGGTAGCCTGTATTTGTTTACAATATTCCTCCGCTGCCTGAAATTTCGCCAGGTTTACTGGATCAAGGGTCTGCTTTTCTGGCTTGATTTCCACGAGGTGTTTCTCCCCTGATTTCATTTTCATTACTATATCCACATAATAACGATGAACTTTGTTATCCTTTGGTGATAGATATCTGATTGCGAAACTTTCTGTTCCCCAGTACTCTACTTTTTCCGATAAATCACAAAATTTATAAAATGCTAATTCCCAGCTCGAGCGGTATTCTGGATACTCAGTCTTGTTCATAGTGCGGTCTACTGGTTGCTTATATTTATCTTCATTTATTGGCTTATAAAACCCTTGTTTGTATCTTGATGTTCTTTTTCGTTTCTTCTTATCTCTTTTTCGGTTCATTTTCTTTCCTTATCTTGTATTTTAATCGCATACCAACCTTTGAATTTTATATTGCCATTGTTTTTTAACCTTGTCATCACATTGTCTTTTGTATTGTGATATAAGGGCACCCCCGTTTTAAAACTGTTTGCTATTTGACCATAAGGCACACCTAATTTTTTACAAACATTTTTTAAACTCCCTTCGGAGGTCACTACAAGGTTGTGATTATTGTCGTAGATTTCTATTATCATCCCAGATGGGTTATTTAATCCGGTCAAAAAAGGCTTAGTACTATATTTTTTTTTGGGTGGTAGTTTACAAGTATGTTTTTTAAGAGACCTTTTTTTCGATCCCATCATCCACCCTTGTTCAAGATAATAAGGTATATCTTTTTTATCAACAAATCTACACTTATTTATGCCTAAGAAGTACATTGATTTTTTGCCCGTGCTATCAGAATTATATTTTCTATTAGAGTAAAGTCTTTTTCTATCATCTTCTGAATATTTTCCAGATCTGCCTCCTTCTCCACCTGGTGTCATGTTGTATCCTTTAGAATATGTGTTAAATTTTTTAATATATTCTTTTTCTTTTATATACATTAATTCTTGTGTTTCTGCTTCTTCTAAAACACACCAATCAAAATCGTTGTATCCGTATTTTAGTAAAGCGTAATAAAAATGTTTATTTTTGGGGTTTAAATTTGCTAATTTTTCATGTTCTTTTTGTCTAAGTTCTATGGTTCTGCTTGTAGCGCCAATATAACTTTTACCTGATGTGTTTGAAGTAGCTTTGTATATTATCATTTTGTTTTCCTATATGAAGAATTTGTAAGGCTATCTTGACTATAGGTAATCAAGAGGGTTTCGACACCATCAACTTACACTTTATTTATAATTCCTTATCTTCCACCCATCCAATTTTCAGATGGTACGGCCGCTGCTGTCATGAAAACATCAGAAGGCATTTCTATTACCTTAGGGCCCACATTTTTTATTATATATTGTCTTAGGACTGGGTGTCCTTTGAACTTGCTTAAGAATGGTTTGACATCAGAATACAATAACTTGCCGTTTCTTTTTTCGCTTAGTTCTACAAAAAAAGAAGAAATTTTTACTCTGTCGTTCATCGGAAGCCAATGGCAGTTTAACCCGATGAAGTGTGTCTGTCTGTATTTAGGGTTCTGAGAATACCCCAGTGATATCACCAAAGGAGAAGCATCGTATTTTTTCGTGGCATCTTTTGCCTTGTATTGGAATGCTATCATCTTGCCTGCTATGAAATTCTCTGGTTTTTTAGACTGGGAGTATTTCTTCTTAAGGTCTTTTATTATCCCTTTGGCATTTCTTTTGACATCTCGGTAGGTGTCTTTAACAAAAGATTTTGCTTTTTTCATGGCATTTTTTAAAAAATTTCCCTCGTAAAATTTCGTTGTTTCTGTTATTACGACATTTTCATTTGTGTGTTTAGTCTGTTTCATCTCTTTCCTTTTAGGCTCTTAGTCTGGAATATTTATATTACCTATCCCTATAAACTTAGCCCCTGAAGCATTATAACCCCCTGAGGATTTTTTGTTAAGTTGAATCATAGTAATAACGGTCATTTCTTTCCTTTTATTGTCTATATTCATTACTAAACATTGATATCCTTTTTTATTTTTCCATTCTATAAGATATTTGCCGTCTTTGATGCCCATTGGTCGTTTTTTCAAAAATGCTGTTACTACATCTTCAAAATCATCACATTCCCAACCGTAGTCTCTTGGTCTTTCGGATGGTGGTCTTGGAGAATCAAGGTGGTTTGTCCGAATGACTACCCAACTTTGATAAGGACCATCTGGTATTACCCCTGAACCTGTTGAGCAATCTTGGCTGACAACTTCTTTCAGGTATTTTTTAAAATTTATCATTTAAACACAAGGTATTTCTTGTCTATATCTTCAACACCGAATATGTTATCTTTGTTGTCTTTCATTAACCCAGAGAGCTTTTTAAAGAATTTCTCTAATTTTATCTGGGCTTTTTCTAATGTAATCTTGGAATTGTTGCCTAACTTGGTCTTGATTGAATCCATGGCATTAAAGGAGCCCTTTTCAGGATTGGTGTAAATCCTGCCTTGACCTTCAAACTTATATGTCTCTGGCTCTGTCCCGGGGTTCTTAAACATCATAAAAGAGTGCTTCATTTTATCATTACCAGGGATGCCTGAGGTATTGTCCTTAAGGTTCCCAATCATTCCAAAAGTCCCAGAGATCAAATCACTCCCAAATTGGCTTTTATCACTAAGGCTTATAAATCCATTCGGAAAGTGCTTCTTGAAGCTTTTGGTCACATTTTCTATGAACTCTTGTTTGTTTGTATCTTCTTGTATGTTCTGCTTGATGTAGTTTTTAAATGTCATTTTGTTCCTTGTTTTGTTTTGTTTTGTTTTGTTTTGTTTCATATAAATTTTGTAAGATTATATTGTTCTGGTCTAGTTTGTATTCGATTAACCTGAGGTGTCCTTTGGTTTCTACCGTGGTATATACCATCCATGATATACCCATGATTACCAAAGACGATACAATCTTCATAAAAATATCCTTTAAGTCAAACACCTCTAAAAATCTCGTAGAGGTCTTGTGGTGTCAGGTCTGCTGGTTTTGCTCCTTTTACCTGGGGATTTTCCATCTTTTGAAGTAAAGTACATACCAATTCAGAACAAAACCACTTGTCGTTATTTTCTCTGTCTATCTTGAACAGATGAGTACACAAAACACCACACCAATCGTATTTTTTACCTACTTGATTATTGGCAAACCCTAGGGCTTTTCTTTTTGTTGCCCCGTCTACATATACTGTTATATAATCGTATTTGTCTGTAAGGGGTCTTAGGTCATTAACATAAGCACCGCCCACTTTAGGGTCTGAGGATATCCACTTATTATCTATGATTAGTTCACAATGACTGTACTTTGATTTGGTAATGTATTTTATTACCTTGGCGGAAAACGAATTGCCCTTTTCAAATGCTATTATTGCTGTGTTCACTCTTCTCCTTTTATAGTATTTATAAAACTAATAAGGGTGTTTTAAGGTTATTGTGGTATAATACAACAGAGAACAAAGGAACAAGATGAGGTCAAGACAAACAACAAAAACAATGAAAACACTGAGTAAAAAAGAACTTATCAATGAGTATTTTATCGACTACACCAGGGGTCTGTTTACCACCGTGATGAGACTGGTCTTGCTGGAGCTTAATGACAGGGGGTTCAAAATGACTCATAAAAGCCTTGTAAAAGAACACCCGGAGTACTTGCTATGAATTACAGAGTAAAAGATATATCAATAAATACCCGTGATGTTAACCAATACTCTTGCCTTGGATCTAATATCTCAGTACCTTCTCTGAAGTCTTTAGAAGTAGACTGTACAATAGAGGTATACGAGACCAAGGGCATCAAATCAATAGAAGACTTCGAGAATTTTTTAAAAGGACATGAGTACCCTTGGTTATCCGATGATATGTTAAGAGACTTGTTAATACAAAATTACCCAGAAAGGTTCCTTTAAGCTCTTTTTAAGCTTTTTTGTGGTATAATAAGGTATATTTAAAGAAGGATTAAGATGCATGAGGATAGAATATTCAGCCTGAATGATTCAGATTACTATGGATTATTGGATGTCAAAGCAGAAAACACCGTTGTGCCTATGTGTATAGTAAAAGTAAAGGGACAAGAATACTTGTCCCTAAAGCTTACTAAATCCATATATTACACCAAAGGGTTTACTATTTTTCATAAAGTAAACGAATTCTGCCGATATCCTAATGATTTTTTCGTAAGGGGTTATAGGTATAATGAGACTGATGATGAGATGTATTTCAACAGAGACATAGTTAAAAACGAACTAAAAAACATAAAACATTTTTACAATTTTTGCACAAAAGGTATGATTAAGCGATACCCCGAGTATTTTCTATGAAAGGCACAAGAATAAATGAGTTCAAAGACTTCAAAGAAGGGATGTATCTTATTAAATATTCTAGCCTGACTGGCAAAACGAAATGGGAAAAAAATAGTGATATGTATTTCCTTGACCCTGAAGAGGTGTGTTTTAAAGACATTGATATACCCGATTGGGGACCAAACTCAGCTAATACCAGAGAAAGATGGACAGTACACAAGAAAAGCCTAAGTCATATAAAAGATTATTATAGTTTTATTTACTTTGATATTGAAAAGTACCCCGAGATGTACCTATAGGAGAACAAATGACCCCAAAATCACCAAGCTGGCACGATGTGAAAATAAATGACATAGTAATGTACATGTATAATGATGGGGAGGATTCAAATGATGCTGTTACCATAGCAATAGTCACGGACAAAGACCAAAATAGTGTTGAGATAGATGACATAGCATGTAAAAACCCCAACCAGATAGAAACGAGTATACATCTTGATATCAATGGCGAAGCGGACATGAGGGCATTCAGGCTCATTAAAATTATTATGAACCACCCTACAGCAAAGGACATGGTGATGTCCTTGTACCCAGAGTACTACCTATGAAAGATATGAATATTAAAGTAAATGAGTATTATGTAACAAGGCAGAACGAACTACTCCAAGTAACAGAAATACAAGACGGTATTAGTTATCCTGTAATATGTAACACCAATGAGAAACAATATGCTTTTACCCTACAAGGCAAGTATTGGGAACAAGAACATCATTTTGACCTTGTAAAAAGAGTCACTGTTAAAGACAACCCTGAATACTTTCTTTGAAAGAGATCTTATAGGAGAACAGATGTGTATTAAAATGAAAGCCCTTGACCTAGTAAATGCCGAGTTCACCTGGGTATGTAAAGAAGGACACCTGAGTAACAATATATGTGTAATAACAAGACTAATGAATAAACGATTATATATCAAGGGTAAAGACAAAGGGTATGTGTTAATAAAGGATGATATTGTGATTAAAAAAATCACCCCGGGAGAATACCCGGAGTACTACCTATGACAAATATACCAGAGGATATACAGACACACAATGATATGGAACCCCGGCAGGACTACCTTTTTACAAACCCTGAGTACGGTTTTATCTGCCAAAAGGATGAATACGAGACCATAACCATAAAAAAGGTCTTAAAAGGTGTATTGAACGAGCAAGAGCTACACTACTTTGAGTTTTTTATTGATAATTCAGTGATAAGAAAAATCACCCCAGGAGAATACCCGGAGTACTACCTATGAAAGGAACTAAATGGAAATAAAAGCAAAACGGTTTTATTACACCGAGGATAACTCTGTGGTGAAAATCATATCAAAAAAACACATAGAATGGGGTATACTAGGAGAATTTGTCCATGCCTCTGACCCTGGATTAAACAAGACACAAGACACATGGGATGATGGGGCATATATAATAACGATGAATCTTGACCAAGACATGGCTAGGTTTAACTTAGTAAGAGAAGTTCCCATAGAAGACCACCCTGAGTATTACTTATAAGGAGAAGAAATGGAAACAAAAAAAGGCAAGTATCTTATCAAGACCATATCAAAAAAGCTCTATAAAAAACGGCTTGAAAATCTTCTTGTGTTTAGGAAAACCCCTGAAGAAATCTACGATTACCATAAGGATTTCTTGGATGGGTTGTTCTGGATACACAGGAGAAAATTCAGCCAAAAATTAGCAAGACTAGTCAACACAGAAAAGAAAACGGGTCATCTTATACCTAATAACCTGATTTTGAAGTTTTTTACGGAAGAGGAAGGAATCAAGGAATACCCTGAGTATTACTTATAGCTTATGAATATTCTTTCACAAACACCATATTTCCAGAATCGTAGATAACTCTGTAGTCATTATCAAACATATTCATCAGGGCTGTTTTGTTATTATCAAAAAATTCTAACTCTTTTTTAAGTTTATGTTTTTGAAATTTTTGTCTACTATATAGTATATATTCCCTGTCAAAATAGAAAAAATTTGGCTTGGATGTATGCTCTAGTTTAAACCCTAATTGGTTATATAAATTACCCACAGAGTATCTTCTATTGGCATAAGATACTATACTCAAGGGGTTGTATTTTTTTTCAAAATAATTTAATATTTTTGAAGCTGCTCCTTGAATAGTATACCCTATCTTTGAGCAAAATCTAATCATCTCGTATTGATATTTTTTTGATAACCTTGCCTTGCCAAATGTCATTAAAGATACTAACTCTTGTTCATAAAATAGACCTATTCGTATACTGCTTAAGCCTTGTCCCTGTAAGTGGTTATTGTTCTCAAAATCTCTTTGTTCTTTCGGGGTTATTTCTTTTATTGTGGTTTTTCTTGCCCCGATTTTTTGGTTTTTTTGTAGTTTATCCTTGATTATATTCAACCATATATCCTGCTTCTGGGTGTATTCATTTTCAAAAATATGAAACAACTGAATACCCTTTTTTTCACATTCTTTGGTCTTGATTAAGTGGTTGTTTTTATTCCCATGTACAAGAGAATAATTATCAAATTTTTCAGACTTGTGTTTACCGAAACTATGCCACATCAGCCCATTATATTCTATGGCAAACCCAAGATCAGGCAGATAAATATCCAATTCTTTACCATTCAAAACAACCCTGTCATTTTGAATTACCGTTCCTTTGTAATTATCCCTGATAAAATCTGCTATATCTTGCTCTGGTTTTGAGATATTATTGGAACATTTTGGACAACCAGAGCCTGCATTAATATGATTATCTGGTCTTGTATCCCAATCACCATGCTTTGGGCAAGTAATACAAACCTTTTCTTGGCTAGATTTGTATTCCACTTTATCATAATTATACTTGTTTTTATGTGTTATTTTTGCTTTTTGGATAAATTCTTGTGTATTGGACCCCTGATTTATATATTGTCTATTTAATTTAATTTGTGCACATTCACTACAACCAGAACCAGAAAGATGATCCTTGGCGACTTGTTCAAAATCACCATGCACAGGGCATGTTATTGTTATTTTTGAGTATGAATTATCGTAATTAGTATGTAAATAACTATAAAAACCTTGGTGTTTTATTAAACACTCATTTATAAATTTTTCTTGACTCTTTTTAAATTTATTAGATAAATAGATTTTTCTACATTCACTACAACCAGAACCAGAAAGATGATCTGATGCTGTTTGTTCAAAATCACCATGCACAGGGCATGTTATGGTTATTTTTGATTTTTGGTTTTTATATACCACATCACCATAACTATAAAAACCTTGGTGTTTTATTAAACACTCATTTATAAATTCTTCTTGTGTTCTTTTGTATTTATTAGAGCATTTGGAACACCCATTACTATTTAAATGATTTACGGGTTTTTGTTCAAAATCACCATGCACAGGGCATGTTATGGTTACTTTTGTGTGTGTATTTATGTATGATGTTTTGTTATATGTATATTTATTTTTATGAACAATATTGCTTTTCTTAATAAAATCTTCTGTGTTGGTTATCATTGAGCCCTACCTCCTATAGTTTACAAGAACACCTGTAGGGAGATGCTCTTGTAAACCATTTCTTTATTATACCATTTTATTCTTAAAGTAAACTTAACCCCGAAGGGTCAAGCCTTTATACCCTACTGAAGTACGGTATTTTGGAATTGAATTCCCATTGAAGTCGCATAATTCTGACCACCCCATGGATTTTCGGCTAAACCATAGCGCGACATTGCAATCAATGCTGGCTGACCAGTCGTTACATGAGTCACTTTCTGAATCTGAACAGGAGTATAAGGAGCATAAACACCCAAACTGTCCTGATTGGATCCTTTGTAGATAGCAGTAACATAGTCACCATTATCAGCATAATTATCAACAATAACATTATACTTGTTGTCAAATCTACCAGCAACAGGGTTCAAGTTCTGAGTACTAACAGTAGTATCAATAGGAGCAGTAGTAAAAGAACCCATTGCTTCAAGTGCTGTAAGAACTTTAGGAGAAACTAGAAGCTTGTTAGCCGCGCCTCTTTTGTTCAATCTACCAATGTTTCTTGACATATCAGCAATTTTAATCGCTAGTGCTCTGTATCTCTCAATTTCCCATCTACCTGAAGAAATAGCAGGAGTGCCAACAGTACCATCATAAGAACCATCCATAAAGAAGTCGCCTTCGATGCCTGCTCTTGAGTTAACGAAATCTACTACTTCACGGTCTGTTTCAGCTTTGATTTCGTATCCCATAAGGCTCATAAGCTCTTGATCCGCTAGTACACCATGCATTGCTTTCAAGTCTTGATACATTTCGATTGTATACTCGGCTCTGAGCTTTCTAGTCTTCGCTTCTACTTGAGTACGCTCAACAGCGATTCCTACTTCGTTCATTTCGTTACCGACTACACCTCTTGTCTCACCATTAGCAGTAACATAAGAACCACTATAGTTAGGAAGAATTTTGTCCCATGCTGCCAGTCCAGTAAATGAAGCAATAACAGCAGTAGCAGTAGCAGTACCAGTAACATCACCACCACTAGCAGGAACGATTACACCAGTTCTACCATAGTAAGTATTAGCTGGAAGTTCTACCAAGATACCAAATGAAGTACCATCTTGAGCACCAACCTCAGCACCACCAACACTATTTCCTACAATTTGACCAGCAGGATAGTTACTACCAAGAGCACCGTGTGCAGCAGGTTCACCATATACAACAGTAGCAGTAATACCACCAACGATGATTGTTTTACCAAGGTCAGCCGCTGTAAAAGCATCTACCAATAGAATCTGAGTAGCCGCGTTAGTTTTGTTATACATACTAGGTCCGTTAAGCCCCTCGTTTGTTCCTGGCTTAGTAAGACCATTGTTAGCACTACCGACTAGTCTGTTAGTCAATGAGTAAATAAATCCAGTAGGACCACTCAATGGTTGTACACCAAGGAGTTCATTAGCTACTAATGCTGGGTATACTTTTCTTAGCATAGGCATTAAAAATGGCGTAAACTGGGCCACATCCGCTGCGATTGTTCCCTCAGCGATCATTCTTTCAGTTTCTTTAGCAGTAGCTTCCATTACAGCGGCTAGTGTGTTTTGTTGCCCTTCATCAAGGGGTGCGTATTTAGTTGATTCAATCAAACTTTGATATTTTTTGTTCATATCATTTCCTTTTTATTTTTGTTTAGTCCTATTTTTCACTAGGACAAGCATCTTACAATCCTTAAATTTTTAAGGTTTCAATCTCTTTTCAGCTCTATCGTAAGATTTCTTTATTTATAATCCATTAACTCTTAGACATACTTTTCAAAATTCAAAGCATCATCTACACTAATTATTTCTGGTTGCTTAAATGCCGCAGTAGGCAAAGCAGTAGTTTTATCTACCTCGAAATCTTCCGCTCTTGAATCAATAATAGATTCTTTAAGTGTTTCTAATTTATCAAGATAAGAAGAACTTCTTTCAAAAGGCATCATCTGAGCAATTTTTTCAAACTTCTCACCCTCAAGGATAGTCAAGTCTGTTTTCATTTCATTCATCAAACCACTCTGAAGATACTTATCTGCTTCTCTTTTAGCTTCTACTAGCTTATCAGCCATGTCTGCTACTTTTTGAGTCAAAGTATCTACTGAAGATTCAGCAATATATAGGTCAGAATTCTCAAGATTTTCTTGGTCTCTTTCTTCTTTACCTTCAGTAATAGTCAACATATCCATGCCTACTACTTTGATCATTTGGTCAAACATTTCAAGAAGGCTTTTTGATCTTTCGTCAGTAATTTGTGCTTCATAAGAAGGTGCATTTTCAGAGATAAACTCTTCTACTACAGTGTCAAGATAACCATCAAGAGAATCTTCAAGCATAAGTACCTTCTCTTGGTACTCTTCTTTCAAGATTTCTTCTTTTTCTGTGATTTTTTCTTCAACATAATTTTCCATCATGTCTGTAGTTTTAGCCAAGACTGCTTTATCAAAAGCTTCTGTCAACTCAATTTTCTTTTCTAGGTCAATATCCATTGACTCGAACATAGGGTTCATTTCCATTTTAATTCCTTTTGGGTCTGTGCCCGTTTTATTAAGTATCTTGCGATTTCAGATATTATTTCATACAGCTTTTTAAACTGACTTACTTAATTTACTTTATTTATAAACCCAAGAATATATTAAGTTTAAACATCACTTTGGTTGTAATTAACCTGTGCCTTTATATATTTCAGAGCGGTCATTACACTCCTAAATCTAATCTCAGGGTTCCATGTACCAAGTTCTTTGTTATAAGTCAAGGTAATATACTGGCCTTTGTACTTAATATTTTTAACTATGGTTCCGTCTTGTGGAGCATAACCAAGTGTTATTTCAGGGTCTTCATAGCTCTCTTTGATACTCTCTTTGATATGGATGTTGTATTTTTTAAGGGCATTTTTTAATGATTTTTTATCCATGTTTATTAGATAATACTCTATGTACTCATCGTCTAAATGAGCCATGGCATCATCAATGTTGCTGTACCCTTTTAAGGCAGTAATAAAGGATTTTTCTGTGACACCTTCCGCCAAAGGCAGGTTAAACATCTTGAAATTCATTATTTCCACTCTATGTAATTAAGATATATGCCTGTTTCGGTTTCAAAATGATCCATCAATTCGTCAGGGTTAATAATTCTTTCGGATAACAAGATATCTTGCTTGCCTTCTAATGGATTATTTGTTATTTTCCTAAACTCTACTATAACTTGATTGTGGTATTTTATTACCTTGCATCTATTGGCTCTTAATGAATTCTCAAAAAAGAACTCCACCCCTCTAGGGGTAAACTTATAGTCATCTTCGTTGACTTTAGCAAGGGTACCAAGGGCTTGTTTCATTTCTTGTGTGATGATCTCTGGCTCTTCCATTAGTTTCCTTAATCGTTTTCTGGTTTGGCGTTCATTGTTTTGCTATACCAACCAACATATTTCAAAAAATTTTCATTTTTTGGTTTTGAATTTATATATATTTTTTTTCCACCTTTTGATTTACTTTTTGTTAAAGTAACAAAAGGTAGTTCATTATCTAAACATACTTTTTTAAAATCACCATAGCATTTGAACATTATATTATCATTGTTGTCATATATCAATATTAATTTAGCAAAGGGGTTTTTATTCCCACTTAATCCTTTTTTAGCATTAACTTCATCAGAATAAGTTTTGCCGAGATTAGCCTGTCTAATTTTTTCTTTGGTTTCATCTGAAAGGGGTTTACGGATGTTATTTTCGTTGTATTGTTTTAATCCTAATGATATTTTACTTTTGGTTTCATCTGAAAGTGTTTTGCCGAGATTAGCCTGTCTAATTTTTTCTTTGGTTTTATCCGAAAGTTTACGCCCTGTTAATATATCAGCATACTTAATTTTCAATTTTTCATACATACAAGCATTTATAAAACGAGTATCATGGCTTGATGATATAGTATGCATCATTTTAAAGCCTCGAATTGCTTTATGATATCCAGCACCACTAATATGAGTAGCAAATTTAGATATTAAATAATGAGATATATAGTGTTCTTTAGCGGTCAACAATACCATATTGGACTTTTCATTCTTACCACCAAAAGCACTAGGAATTATATGGTGATTTTCATAATATATATCATCTTTTTTAGACCTATTTTTAGATAAAGCATTATCTATCAATCTATTATAACCTTTAAAATGCCGATCATTTAACAATGTATTCATTCACCTATGCCTTTTAATTTAGGGTCAAATGTATTTAATAATTGTCTAGTAGCGGTTAATCCACCTAATTCTTTGATCATTTTTTTAAATCTTTTAATCAAATCTGGATTTTGGTTGATGTGATTTTCAGCATCAACTGTTCCGCTTCGTCCCACAAGCCCAACAGCGCTTTCGTCTACTTCTTCGGATTCAAGGGCTATGTCTTTATTCATTGAAATGGTTACTTTGTTGTCTTTTTTAACAATAACTGGCTTGTCCTTAAGCTGTCCGGCAAGAGTAGTCATGGTTTTAAAGACCTTTTGGGCTTCGTCTTTGTTCTTTAATGTGACTGTGACAGCCTTGCCCTTAAGCTCGATATCACTGGAATCAATACCCATCTTTTTAATAAGCTTTGTGGCCGTTTGAAGGTCATCCTCGGTCATTAAAATAACAGCCTTGATTTCAGATTCTTTAAGGTCTTTTACTTCTCTTGAAAATATATTCATCTCTTTGATTAGATTGTTGATACATTCTGGGTCCTGGGCGATATCACCTGAGCCTGTACCTTCTAATATACAACCTTCTGAGGTGCATTTATAACCACTTTCGGTCAAAAGGACAGCCTCTTCTACTGATTCTCTAATACCTGTTAAGTTGGCATTGTAATCACTCGGAGAATTCACCGCATCAAAAGTGCTTAGGACAAATTCTTCTACTATTGAGCCTTTCATCCTCCCAGTGCCGCGTGATGAAACCGCAATTTTAATACCCTCGTCTATCAAGGCTTTGATTTGATTGGTATCTGGTGAGTTATTATTCAAGATTTGGGCTCTACCTTTTACAAGATTATCTTCCATTTTTAGTTCAGTGATTTTCATTACGGCTTTCATAGGGTCAGGGTTAACACGACTAGGGTGTTCCATTTCACCTAATGAATTGATAGTATTGTTTTTAATATGGTCTTGATAATTGTTTACATTTTCTTCCCATAATTTTGAACTATATATACGACCATTACGATTTTTCTTATCAGGTGTAGAAAATGTACCATATATGTAGTAATTCTTTTCCTTGGTTGAGCTTTCGTTAAGCTCTTCTAGGATTTCCGTTTCCATTTCATAAGCGTCTTCTACTAATAATTTCATCTTTGATATGCTCTCTTTTATATCTTTTTTCTTTTTACAATCCTCTTTTTCAGGATCACATTCCTCTTCGGGGTCTTCAGAGTCTTCGGGGTCCTTAGAGTCCTTTTCTTCGGTTTCTTCCTCTTCAGGGTCTTCAGGGTCTTCTTCAAATTTCTTTTCAGCTCTTTTAAGGAGTTCTTCTTTTTCTTTGTCCTTGTCTTTCTTTGGGTCTTTGGCTTTCAATTTACCGAATTCTGATTCCATTATTCACCCTTTTCTGGCTTTTCGTCTTTGCCTTTCCATCCAGCGTCTATGGCATCATAGAATTCTTTTTTCTTATCGTCTGATAATTCTGACTGGCTCTTAACACCAAATTCCTTAAGTGTCTTTTGAAAGAACTTTTGATACTCTTCTTTGGATTCCGTTAGCTCTGCTTTGGCTACATCTAATCTTTTAAAATAACCCTTCTGACTTAGCTTTTCGGCTACTTTTGCCTGGAGCTTCTCTTTGGCAATTTCCTCAAATTTTGTATACTCTTTGTTTTGGGCTGTTTGAATAAGTGTGTCTGACATGTTGTTCCTTTTTTCTTTTATTTATAAAACTTTGAAAGTTAATTTTAAGGTTCTTGTGGTATAATAACTTAAAGGAAAAAGATGAAAAAAACACTAGAAGATATGTTTGATAACCAAAAGAGCC
The DNA here is from genome assembly GCA_029935075.1 of Campylobacterales bacterium. GTDB lineage: Bacteria > Campylobacterota > Campylobacteria > Campylobacterales > QNZT01 > SZUA-1433. The sequence continues at coordinate 19,252 of JAOZKZ010000004.1, read as the reverse complement.
TACACGACCCCACAGAAATAAAGAGATTATTCCTGGAAGGTTCAAAGCAAGGTAAAAATATTATCAAGAAAGAAGACCAGCTTAAAGAGGTAAAGTTACTCTTGGATAAGGTAGACCAGAAAAACACAAAAGAGTTAAAAAATACCCTAAAAGAGATGTATAATATCTATGAACACGGAAGAGCCCTTGAGACCAAGGTAAGCAACCTGAATAGAGAATACACCAAGGATGTTCTTTTAGGTTTTTGCTATAACTATGTGGCTCAAAAGATGGAAACCCTTGACACATTGAAACAAAAATTTGAATCAGAGATACAAGGGTATTAAAGGACTAAGCTCCTTTTAAGGTCTTTTGTGGTATAATAAGGAACTTAAAGGAGTATAATGATTTCAAAAGCACTGTTACAAAAGGTCTTAGACAAGGATATAAACCAGCTCAAAATAACCAGAAATATTGTCTATTATGGCACTGGGTTACACAAAACTAGAGGGATTAACATCTACGAATTGGCTAATAAGTGTAAAGAATGGGCTGTTAAATCGAAAGGGTTTATATTATCAAAATTAATAATGTTTGACACCTACACACAATGGCAAGTAGTCGTTAAACAAGAAAATTTTGAAGAACAGTTTACAGCAGACACCGAACCAGAAGCTATTTTTAAAGCCTGTGAATACATAATGGAGCAAAATGATCAAAAATGAACTATAAGGAAAATATGAAAACATTTAAAAAGTGGAACAAAAAAGGTAGGTATATTTTTAGGGGTGAGAAGGCTCAAGGGTTTAACAAAAAAGGTAAAGCGTTGTTTCATAAATCACAAACTTACATCCCTGTGTTGGATTATGAACCATATGAAAATGGACTGGAATACACCGATGCTTTTGGAGAAGACCATAGCTCATTTGCTGGGATACCAGATGGGTATAGTTAAAGGATCAAAATGATCAAACATGAACTATTAAGCGAGGTATTAGGCTATGAATGCACAATGCCATATTACACAGAAGGGCAGGTTAATATTCAACTGTTTGTCAAAGGGGCTTTTAATGTCTCTTCTATTAACATATACGAGCTTGCCCATAAGTGTAAAGAGTGGGCATTTGAACAAGGGTATGCTTTGTATATAAAGATAAGACCAGATATATTAGACCTTAAAGATGTTAATCATTTTTATGTGGTTCAAATAGGAACAGGTTCTGATAAAAATGCTAATCAATTTTACGGGGATAGTGAACCAGATGCTATATTCTCAGCAACAGAGTGGATACAGGAGAACAAATGAGTCTATTGATAATTGACTGTGACGGGATTATTAACATACTAAGCGAATCTTACAACACCTGTATGATTCAGCCTGATGGAAATACCATCTGGTTTGAGAGCCATTTGATAAAAAGATTAGACTGGCTTATAGATCAGACCAAATCCGAGGTAGTGATTTCATCATCATGGCGACTGGATATGGAAGACCTAAAAATACAAATGGAAAAGAACGGGTTCAAGAACTGGGACAAAGTAATAGGGTGTACACCTTACACCAAAGACTTAAGGTATAGAGGAGACGAGATTCAGGCATGGCTTGATGAGAACAACTACACCGGAAAATATGTAGTCCTCGAGGATGAGATTATTGATGTTTGTGGGGATTATTGTGACACCATCCCCAGAGAATTTGTGGTAGAAGTGGATATGAAAACAGGGCTCCAACACCAGGATTTAGAAAAAGCCAAAAGGATACTATATGACAATTAAAAATCAGATCATATGGACCAGGCATCTTGTAAGAGAAGGATACTACGGGGATATTTTAGGATGGATTATCTTTATTGGAGCTGTGATATTTTCATTAATGATTTTATTTAACTCTTTTTAAGTTACTTTATGTTATAATGTACTTATATAAAGAGAAGGAAACTAAATGATTTCAAAAGAACTATTAAGTGAGGTGACCAATATTAAGATACTAACTATAGAATCTTTTTGTCCAAAAAACGAGATATGTTGGACATACAATAATGTAACAAAAATTGGAAAGACTATAGTTGCCGCAAGAGATGGGGGCAGAGGGTACATCAATATCTATGAATTTGCTGATAAATGTAAAGAATGGATTTTTAATCAGGGATTTGTTTCTGAATATACTTATGCTGGGGAAAACAGTAATTTTGTTATAAATGATTTTGTATCAGATGTAGGTGAACTGCCACCAGTGTTTCAAGGAGATACAGAACCAGAAGCAGTTTTTAAAGCATGTGAATGGATACTAAATCAGATAAAAGAGGGTCATGACTTATAAAGAAATGGAAGAAACTCAAGAAGTTAAGCGTAAAGAACTTCTTACTAAAATGAGAAAAATTGGATGTTACCCTATAACTCAACACCCTGATTACGAAAATGATTCAGCGTTTGATGTAGATGACATCATTGAATTTGTTGAAAAGCTAAAGGAACAAAACAAGCAAAAATAAACTGACTAACCTCGGTTTAAGCAAAGTTATGGTATAATATACATATTAAAGGAGAAGAAATGATAAGTAAAAAACTATTAAGTAAAGTATTAGATCTGGATATATACAAATGTCAATTTGCAAATCCAAGAGTTACTGCATATTTTGAAAGTGCAGAACAAAAAAAGCCTATGTTTATTAATATCTACGAGCTTGCTAATAAGTGTAAGCTCTGGGCTTTTAATCAAAAATTCCCTTATTGTATCACATCGAGGATCATTGATGACGGTAAAGGAATGTGGGAAGCCGAAACAGGTTATGGCTTCGGGGTTCCAAGTTCGGTTGATTTTATAGCAGACTCCGAGCCTGAGGCTATTTTTAAAGCATGTGAGTGGATATTAAAGGAACAAGAATGACACCAGATGAGTTTTTAGAAATTATGAGAGAACTGGAAAAAGAGTATGATTATTTCATCAGTAACGGTATGCAAGAATCTGCAAAGAATATTCTTTATGAAATGGAAGAATTAGAAGCTAATTATGGGAGAGGTGAATAAATGACAAATTATGATCAAAAGTTCAAAAGACTTTATATTGATGACATAAGAAACCCAAAATCACCAAACTGGGATATTGTTAGGTCTTCTGTAGAGGCTATTCAATATCTTGAAAATAATGGTTGCCCTGAGTATATTAGTTTTGACCATGACCTCAACGGTGACGATACGGCTATGGTAATCGTTAAGTATATGGTTAATCAAGACCTTGATAACCCAGGGTTTATCCCTGAAGGGTTTGAATTCAATACACATTCGGCAAACCCTGTAGGCTCAGCCAATATCACAGGATACCTGAACTCTTATCTAAAACAAAGGTCAAAAATGAGCTTCAAAGAATACGAAAATTCAGAGATGGGTGAGAAGAGTCTTGAAAATGCCATAGACGCAGTATCAGAAAATCGAGGTGTTTATATAGATGACTTAATGTGGGAAGACTACAAAGATTATTTAACCTTGGTTTAAGCATACTTATGGTATAATAAGGAACATTTAAAGAAGGAAAGAAAATGGATAATAAAACAGTAGCATTATTAATGATACCTGTTATCGCATTTGTAGTTATTAGTATGTCTTTTGTATGTAAAATTACAAAACCACTAGATTATAAAATCACCCAAAATGGTAAAGTTCTTGGGTATTCGTATAGTAACACTACAAAAAACGGTTGTAAGAGATACTATAGCAAAGATGAAGAAAAAATAGGAAATGTTTGTGGCAATTTTAAGGTGGATAAAAGATGATTAAAAAAGAACTATTAGAAAAGGTATTGGGTATAAGCATAGAAAAAGTCCTTGAAGAAAACTACCACATAGCCTTCAGAATACACCCTGATGGACAAACCGTGAAAATTAATTATTACGAGTTTGCTAATAAGTGTAAGCTCTGGGCTCTGAACCTTGATGAATACACCATAGAATCTGGACTAACATGGGGAGAAGGCTATGTAAACTTATTTGGTAGATATGCTTGCTCTGACTCCGAGCCTGATGAAATATTCGTAGAGGACTCTGAGCCAAAGGCTATTTTTAAGGCATGTGAATGGATACTGAAGGAGCAAAAATGACACCAGAACTATTACAAAAAGAATACGAAAAATACGAAAAACTGGTACAAGAAGACCTTAAGAATATCAAGGAAAACAAAAAACCCTTTACTAATCTCAATTTTTTTAACCACAATTCAAGGCGTTCTAAGAGTATATATGAGTTGAATTTAGACGATACATTAACCGTACTTACAGATTTTAAAGAAAACATAAACGAAAACGATAAAATTGGATTTCGTATTGACCAAAAAGAGTCTTATTACACATCCTATGATGATAGATATCTTAATGATTTGTATTACGAGGCTAGTTGGAAAACACCTAAAGATGAAATCAAAAAAGACGATATAAAAAAAGGATTTCAAGTCATGGTCTATGATTTCCTAAAGCCTGAAAATGCACCCTTCGCAAGAAATATTGATTGTATCCTTTTGGAGTTATTTAAAACCAAAAAAATTGATTGGGAGACTCTACAAACCCTGACCTATACTAATTGTAATACTTAACCTTGGTTTAAGCATAATTATGGTATAATAGTATATCTTAAAGAGAGAAGGATTAAAATGAAAAACAAACTGACACCGGATGAATTTAATAAATCTGTTCAGGATAACTACAAAAAGATTTTCAAAAACGGTTGGATTCAATCCCAAACAAGAGATTCATTAGGTGAGGAGCACATAGTTATTAAATTTGGTTTGACACCTTTGAGTGCAGTATCACACGGTATCATAGAAAATGACCCTATGTATCATACCCTTTTTATCCATGGTAATAAAGATTTCAGCAAGTCTGAACTAGAGGCTGTTCAATCAGGCTTGATGACCAAACCTGAAAAGGGTTCTTACCTGGCTATGAAAAGAGTAAAGACCAAGCTAAGAAAAACCAAAGGAGACCTGTCTAAACTCGACAAGACCCTTAACACATTTTTTAGCAGACTTGGGGTTCTGGTCAAAGACCAAAAACAAAACATCCATAATTACGAAAATTACAAGGAGTATATTGATTATGTCTAAAGAAACAAAACCAGAAACAAAACCAGAAACAACAAAAGAAATCCTGGAAAAATACCCTGAATTATTCGGGACTGATTTCGACCCAAGGGTTAGCCTGATGGGATTCGGCTTCGAGGTAGGCAAAGGATGGAGAGATATTATAGTCAGTTATCTTCCAAGGCTTTCCAAGACAGTAAAGGAAAACAACCTAAATTATAGGATACTCCAGGTAAAAGAGAAATTCGGTTCCTTGAGCATATATAGTGATGGCTACTATGATCAGACCGATTTTATTATTGATCAAATAGAGGAAGATTGCTCAAAGAATTGTGAAAAATGTGGTAACCCTGGGACATTTAAAGCCGATGGGTGGTACAGGGTAACATGCTCAGAGTGTGAAAAAGAGTTTGGATGAAAACAGCAAAAACAGTAATACTAATATCTGGCTATAAAAGGTCAGGCAAGGACTACATAGCAAATGAGATAAACAAAATCCTAAAAGGGAAGGGGAAGGTTCTTAGCTTTGCTGACCCTATGAAAGAAATCATACAGAACACCTTCGGGATTACCAAGGAAGCCCTTAATGAGTATAAAAACACCCCTGATGAGTACGGTTTAGAAATCAAGGTATACCCTAATAATCAGCCCCAAGGGGTTATTAAATACATCAATTTTAGGGAAATTCTTCAAAACTTCGGAACAGAGGGGATGAAGCCAGTCTTTGGTAATGATGTATGGGCTATGCTTACCAAACAAAGAACCCTCAATGAAGCTCTTAGTATTATCCCTGATTTTAGATTCAAGGTTGAATACGATGTGTTTAAAAATGACCTAGAGTATAAGGTCATTACAATTAGAATACAAGACGATGGTATTAACAACCTTGATACCCACAGTTCAGAGAATGAACTTAAAGATTTCAAGTTTGATTATACCATAGACAACACCAAAAAAGAACCGTTGGATTTGAGTTTCTTGGGTTTAATGTCCTTTTAAGGTAACATGTGGTATGATATATAAAGAAGGAGAGGATATGAGACTAGAAGAAGCAAGGAGGTTGAGTTTTTCAGAGTATGCTAATATACTCATGAAAGAACACAATATCTCTTTTGGAAAAGTTTTTCGAGGTGTAAATGAATGGTATTCTATAACCGCTGATGAAGACGAAACCAATGTAGTAGATGCTCTATGGGAACTTAACGAAGACCGTTATTTTAACAAATAAAAAGGAAAGACATGAAAAGAGAAAACCTAAAAAGACTAATCAAGAGTGCAAACGGGGCGTTTGATGTTACATTTATCAAGCAAGACCAAACAGAAAGAACTATGCATGCCGAGCTTGGGATTGAATATAATCTTAAAGGTTCCGTGAATAAAGTAGAACGAGCAGACAGACCTTATATGACTGTTTTTGATCATGATGCCCAGGGGTACAGGAACATTAACCTTGATACATGTACCAGTCTTACGGTAAATAACAAGACTTATAGTTTTTAGACCCCTCTGGGGATTTTTACAAAAAGGATTAATATGGGAATGTACACAGAACTTTACCTGGCAACGGAACTTAAAAAAGACACCCCTGAAGGGATACTCAAATGGCTTGATTATCAGGCAAATACAGGGTTTAGTGAAGGATGGTGGGAAATAGCTGAATCATTAGCCCCGGAGGGATTAAAAGGAAGGCTCAGCACCATAGGAAACTCTAGTTCTTATTACTTCTCTGGGATTCCTTTTATTAAGTTTGAAATAGACGATTTACACCCCGATGAGCCTATGTATTTTTTGACTACTCGTTTTGATATTAAAAATTACCAAGAGGAGATAGAAAATTTTCTTAAGGTACTAGAGCCTTGGATAGAAACCGAGGGCTGGATTGGTAATTATAGATACGAAGATGATGAAGTACCATCAGGGATTTTTAATAAAGACGGGAAAATAGTCATAGAAAACCAAGGTGAATTAAGAAATAAATACCAAGAGATAGGTTCAAAGTATCCTGAGTTTTTACTTTAGCCTTAAAGTTTAACCCTCTTTTAAGGCAAAGTGTGGTATAATAGGGTATATTTAAAGAAGGAGAAAATATGATCTCAGAAAAATTATTAAGCGAAATACTTCAAGAAAAAGCCTCGAACCCTAGGCTGGCTACCATCCCTGATACTAATTTGGTATATTTGGCTGAAAACGGCACCAAGGTGATTAATATATTCGAGCTGGCACAGAGGTGTAAAAAATATGCCAACCGAAAGGGTTTTGAACTAAAGACTGATTGGTACGGTTGTAGTGTATATTACCATGATATATACAAGACAAGATTTTACAACAAAGACGGCTCCTTGAATGATATAGATGCGTGCGAGTATATTTTTGAGCTGATTCAGCAGGACCTAAGTTAAGTTATGGTATAATAGTATATCTTAAAGAGAAAAGGACAAAAGATGGCAACAAGAGGTACAATTAAAGTAGAAGGTCAGAACCAAGTGAAAATATATAAGCATTGGGATTCCAGTCCTGAGGACACTCTCCCATGGCTTGAGGAGTTCAACAAGGACTTTACAAAAAATAGAGGCATTGATCCTGAATATAAATTTGCTCAGGTCTTGAGAAGCTCTGCTAGGGCTGCCAAGGAATACGAGCTTGATGATTCTAAGTACACAGGCTGGGGTGTTGTCCCTTATGACTCAGATTGTGGTGAGGATTATGAATACACTCTTCATGATGATGGCACCGTCTCTTACAAAGAAGTATAATCAAATGTATATATTATTTGGTTTGTGGGTCTTAGGGTTAGGGCTTTTGTTTATCAACCCTTACCTTGCTGTTTTGGCATGGTCTATTCCAGCAGGTTACGGGGCAGGGGATGCTTTATTTAATATCGTCCAGAAAAGAAAAAGGAAAGAATATGAAAGAAACAGAGACGCAAGAGAAAAAGCAGAACGAGAAACAAGAGAAGCTAACACCAGAGCAGATGTATAACAAGATTTATAAAATTCATTTTAGGTTCCTTGCCCAAAATCACATGGCAGAAGACCGCTCAAGGCACCTGGCTGTTGTTTATGCCGTAAAGAACACATGGAACGAATACCAGAAGCAAGGAAAGGTATGAAGGATTTAACCAGTGCTGGTGTTGTGGCATTCTTGGTCCTGGTGGTGTCCTTTGCTGTTCTTGGGCTTATTGAGATGCTTGTTTTATTGACACCACTTTTGGGCATCTGGTTTACCTCTTTATTAGGAGTGTCTTTATTTGGTGGTGTAGTGTTTTTAAGCCTACAGGAAAGGAAAAGAAATGAATGAAAAGAAAAAAATAGATAAAGATGTGCTACTGAGTGTGTCTGTGTTGTGTATTTTGTTTATAGTAATAACATCAGTAGTAATATACGATACCAATAAAAGCAACCTCGATAAATTGGCAATCAAAACAGGGCTAGAACAATGCCCCGATACTCTAAGCTTTAAACCTAATGATACAATTTGGGTAAAAGATTGTGTGTCTTTTTTGAAAGAAGCAAAGGAAATAAATGACATTAAATAACCTTAACAGCCAAGAGAGATTTGTCTATGAATGGCAGTATAGCTTGGCAGGGGATTTTAATACCGCTTTGGCAGAAGTGTTCACCAAGGCGGATATTAAGAATTTTCACAGGCTTAGTAAAGCATTCCCCGATGAAGGCACAGGGATGTATAACTACCTGAATACGCCAAGGTGGTGGGAAAATGTTCAGAAAAAGGTACAAAATGATTGAAAAAACAAGAGAGATAAAAGAGACTATTTATGAGGCTTTTGATGGAGAAGAGTTCAAGACAGAAACGGAATGTCTGATTCACGAGGCAAGGGCAAATGCCCAGAAAGTTTATATCATTCTACAAAATAGTACCAAAGCCACTAGTACTAGTATCAGTCCTGATATTTGTTCTACATTAAAACAAGCAGACAAAACCCTCAGTATGTACCCGTTTTCTGAGGAGTATCATATTCATGAGGTATTTTTAGATATCAGGGTGTTGATAAAAAAAGCAAAGGGTAAAGAATGACCCCTGAAATGACCCCTGAAATGACACCTGAAATGACCCTAAATGAGATAACTCAATTAATAAAAACCGATGCTACAAATATACACGAAATTGCTAGTCTTTCAAAAGACCACATAGCCGACCAAGGTTGGTACATTTCGTCTTTTATAGACCATACTTTTGACTATTTTTGCCAAGTGAAGTATATTTCTACAGACAGTATTAATAGAACATTCACAGGCAAAACAGAACCAGAGGCTATTTTTAAGGCACTAGGTTTCGTGATTGACAAAATGAAAGGTTAAGGTCTTTTTAAGCAAGTTTATGGTATAATAGGGTATATTTAAAGAAAAGGAGAGACCATGGATGAGGAAGATGCAGATCTGTCATTTAAAGAGTACAAAGAAGTCCATAAAAAACTCACTAAAATAGAAGTAGCCTTTTATGAGACCAAGTACAGATATAGATCAAGACTCCAAGAAGAGGAGACTCTTGCTGAAATCGAGACATTTAAACAAGAGATGAAAGATAAATTCAAAGAGATAAAAAGACGCATAGAAGTGGATAAAATAAATGCTTCTTATAGAGACTAAAGGAAAATAATGGCAAATATGACAAGTATTGGTAAATTCGAGGACACCGTTTTTGATATCAAAAGAGAGACTTATTACATCAGGACAGAAGTAGACGGGACTGTCATTACAGACGAAACCCTGCCTTTGCCTGAAATAGAGTTCAAAAGCACGGTAAAACTACACGGGACTTTTGCCAGGGTTGCTTATGATGGAATTTTCCTTAAGGTTTATTCAAAAGGCTCAAAGATAACCCCTATGAAGGACAACGCAGGGTTTGCTATGTTTGTCCAGAAAAATGAAGACTATTTCACGGAGAAATTAAACGATCTTTTTGAAAATTCTATTAGAAGAGACGGTAGTATAATAGAGGTATCCTTGATGGGAGAGTTCGCAGGACCAGGGATTCAAAAAAACACAGGGATTAACAAACTCTTAAAAAAGTCTTTCTTTGTCTTTGGGGTTAAATACACCAGTGTTAACTATGACGAGGATACCACAGAAGGCTCATGGGAAAAAAACCCCAAAGAGATTATTGAAAAATTCACCGACCCTGAAAAAGGTATCTATAATCTATTTGATTTTGAAACAAAAAAGTTCGTTATAGACTTTAACGACCCTAAGGAAGCCTACAACAAAATTAATGAATACATCCTTAAGGTGGATAAAGAGTGCCCGGTAGCCAGAGAATTGGGATATATCGGTGTTGGAGAAGGCGGAGTTTTTGTAGGGTATAATAACAACCAGAGGTATATTTTCAAGGTTAAAGGCGAATCTCATTCCAAAGGAACCAAAGAAAAACAACCCAAGGTAAAAGACCCCCTTGAACAGGTAAAGCAAGAACTAGCCGAGAAGGTAACGCCTGTTTGTAGACTCAATCAGGGAATTCAAGAGGTAGCAGACCTTAATAATGGCGGTAGATTAGAAATTAAAATGATGGGTAATATAATCAAATGGGTCTTGAATGATGTAATCAAAGAAGAAACCCAAGGCTTTGTGGAATATGATCTTGAGATTAAAGACATCCAGAAATACATCAGTAACATAACAAGAGATTATATAAAAGCTGAGATACTAAGAGAGGCCCTCGGGGGGTCTGGTGAATAAATTTGTAATAGCAGTGATTATAGTAATAGTGATATTCTCTAGTTATTGGTCACTTAAGCATGCTATGGTAAACCCTACATTAGTGGGTAGTTTTGAATAAAGGAAAATAATGAGAGATTTTTTAACAGGCACAGGGATAGTTTTTACGGTTGTTGTGACCACAGGGTTGTTTTTTGGTATTCTTGGTACAATAGGCTTAGGGTTATTTTTTATACTCATGCCTATTTTTGGTGAAGCCTTGGTGCCTTTGTTTTTTGTTATAGGGGTTAGTGTCCTTGGTGGGGTTGTATACAGAAACGATATGAATTTAAACAAAGGATAAAGGGATTATGAAAAGAACAGCAGAAATTCTCTACGAATCCGAGGAAAAGAACCACCAAAACGAGCCTTACTTCACGGTAAAGCGAGCCCAATCGTACTATATCTACGGAGAAAGGGCAGGGAAAGACTCAGTAGCATTTATTCTTTACCGAGACGGGAAGTTCGGGTTGATTAACGAGTCCAAGCCACCCTTGGATGAAAGAGAAAACAAAAGAGTAAAAATGACTACTGCTTTTGGTGGGTCTTTTGACATGCCTGGGAAAAACCCAGAGGAAATAACCAAGGTAGAGGTCTTTGAGGAATCAGGGTTTGATGTCCCGGGGCATTGTATCAATTACATAGGAAAGACACTAGTATCCACCCAGATGAACCAGTACTGCCACGGGTACATGATAGATTGTAATGGACTAAATGATAAACATAAAAAAAGAGTCGTGTGGCTTAGTCATGAAGAGCTAATGAAAAATAATGACTGGAAAAGTATCTGGATTTTAGCAGGGTATGTGTTTCAGTATTAGTTATTAGTCCAGTATTAGTCCAAAATTTTAACCTCCTTTTAAGGCAAAGTGTGGTATAATAGGACATATTTAAGAAAAAGGAAAGATATGTATATAGTAATAGAGCCCCAGGCTGGTGATAAATTTCAAGACCAGGTAGACCTTGCTAACACGATGCTTAAAGATACCTTTGTTCATAAAGTAACACTTAATTTTAATGGTGTCTTAAGAGTCATGACAAGAGTCCTAAGCCCCGATGAAATCAGAGCAGAAATTTTAAGTGATTACAAGGAATAAGGAAAAATAATGATACACAAAACACTAAAAAAACTTCAAGATTATTTAAACTCCCCAGAAATTCAACAAGCACCTTCTGGGGAGTTTAATGAATACAGTGAATACAACTTACACTACTTGACAACCGAGGCTGAAGTAAAAGGCATGGAAACTATAGTATCCTTAGTAGGTTCTTGTAAAGAATGTCAACTAAGAGACACACACGAATGTCCAATCTCGGGGGATATCCTAGATGACTCCGATTACTGTAGCTGGTTCAACCAGAAGGATAAAAATGCTTAGGCTTTTGGTGTTCCTTTTTCAAGGGTGTTTTCATACCGATGTGATTATAGGCAAAACAGAAATTTATGAAGGTGATGAAAAAATAGGCATAGAATTTACCACAAGATGTACCAAATGTGGCAGGATTAAGTTTACTAATAACCTCTAAGGGATAAAATGAAAAGACTCCAAGTAACCGTGATGTTGATAGGTGATGAGAAGTGTGTGTTTTTTAATCACAAATTACACAAGAAGTTTAACATCATTGATGATTATGCATATACCAACTCAAAAAATTATGCCGATAGTGTAAGAAGAATGACCCCAGAGGAACAAATAGAAAATTACCCTGAGTACTTTTTATAAGCACTTTTAACAAAAAGGAAATAAAATGACCACATACGAAATTATTAACAGATTTTACGAAAATCATTACGAATTGTATAACTTTATAAATAAAGTGTAAGTTGATGGGGTTCGGAACCCTCTTCATTCTCCGATGAAGATAGCCTTACAATCTTAAAATGGAGAATACATGTATTATACTATATACGAAACAAAAAATAAAATAAACAATAATTACTACATTGGGGCTCACCAAACATTGGATATAAATGATGAATATTTAGGGTCTGGATTGCTAATAAAACAAGCTGTATTAAAATATAAAAAAGAAAATTTTGAGAAATTGGTACTAGGTGTTTTTCGCTCATCTGAGATAATGTTTTGGATAGAAAGAATGATAGTTGATGAAACAATAGTACAAGATAGAACTTCATATAATTTATGTGTGGGTGGTAATGGTGGTGTAAGAGGAGGAGAAAAACCAGAAACAGTATTAAGGAGATTAACACCGGATGAAAACGGGATTAATGATTATCAAAGATCATCAAAAAAAGCTTGGGAAACAATGAGAATCCGTGGTACTGATAAAATAGGTATATTGAAACGACAAAAAACAATGAAAACAGTACAAGAAAATGGATTGACTAGGATAGAAGAGAGTGCACAAAAACTTAAGGAAAATTGGAATAATAAGACTCAAGATGATAAAGATAAACGAAATGATAAAATAACACTATGTTGGAAGAATAAGACTCAAGATGAGCTAAAATCATGGAGTAATTTTAGAAGTATTTCTGCTAAAAACCAGTTTCTAAACGAAACAAAAGAAACGAAACAACATAGGCATGACAAATTATCAACTTTGTCTAAACACACTATATCATCTTTGAATATAAAAACTATGGAATATCGTAGAGTCGATTTAGATGAATTTATGAACAATCCCTATGTGACAGGGTGTAGTAAAAGAAATGTCACTGTTATTGAGATTGGTGAAAATACATATAGATTTATTAATGAATATATACTTGAAATATTTGCTAAAACTATAGGCACAACATCGAAGTTTATAAAAAATAGAATCAATAAGAATACATCTATCGTTAAATATAAACATTTAAGTAATATGAGAGTATTTTCAAAACCGATAACAAAAAATTTAAAAATGTGGGAGATTTAACAATGACTACTTATGAAGTTATAGAGCGTTTTTACGAGAATCATTACGATTTGTATAAACTGATGAAGGAAACCGAACACGGTTACTTGGGTATTCATTTAAACCCTATGCATGCCGAAAATGTCTGGGCTCACACCCTAATGGTCTTAAAAGAAGCAGAGCAAAGCGACCTCTGGATGAAGGTGGCTTGTTTGTGTCATGATATAGGTAAGGTCTTTGTCTTTCAGGACAACTTTAGTAACCAAAGACGAAGATTCAATAACCATGAAGCAGTGAGCACATTCTATGCCGCAGGGGTAATAAAAAGCTTCCCTGAGCTTGAGCCATGGGATAAAGCAAGAATCCTTAAGGTGATAGCCAACCATGGTGCCTTGTATAACTTTTTTGAAGACCAAAGAATTCCTGAGAAACACTTTAAAAAAATCAGGGAAAGATTCAGAAAAGAAGACCTGAAGGATATGTTCAGGTTTTACCGATACGACCACCAAGGCAGGGTAAACAATGCAAAGGATAATCACGAGGTATACCATGACTTTGATGATATCCTGAGATGGTATAAAGAAGACCAAACTAAGGTTCTACCCCCAAGGATGATCACTCTCTTGGTAGGCTTACCCAGTAGCGGTAAGAGTACCAAGGCAAGATACCTCAAGGAACAAAACCCTGATAGCGGGGTGGTAATTATATCAAGGGATGACACCCTGATGGAATATTCTAATAATGAGACTTACAATGAAGTTTTCTTAAGGCTCGGGAAAGAAGAGCATAAAGAGATAGATAAAAAGATACAACAAGATTTTCAAGGTGCCCTTAGAGACCAGAAGGATATAGTAATAGACATGACGAATATGTCTAAAAAAAGCCGTAAGAAATGGCTCCACGACAGTAAACTAAAAGGTTATTTTAAGAAATGTATAGTCTTTTTGGAGTCCAAGGATACATGTCTCGGTAGAAATACTAAAGATAAAAAAATTCCTGAAGAGGTCTATGACAACATGATGCAGAGGTTCGTTTACCCTGACTATACGGAATTTGATATGATACACCAATCACACGAGGTATAAATAACCAAAAAGGCTATCCTGTGCCAATGACTTTTAAACAATACCTTAAAGAACCCCAGATATCAGAGTACGAGCTATTCCTTGAGGTTTCTAATGAATACGAAACCTTGTTATTAGAAGGAAACCTACAAGACCTCAAAATCCCTGATAAGCTAAAGGAAGCCTTCGGGTTTATCAAAAACTTTAGTCAAAAAATAGGCATGGGTTTCTTGGATGTCTTGAAGATATTTAAAGAGAAGAGTATATTTGAGTTGTTCAAGGAGTTCAACTGGGACTTAAACAAAGTCCTGGGGTATGTCAAAAAAGGCTACCAAGGATACAAGACCCTTATAAATGAAATAGGTATTTTTATCTCCAAGAACAAGGCTTTTAATGCCTCTGAAGAGCAAATTAGAAAACTCCAAGTGTTCCTGGACAATAACCCTAAAATAAAGAAAATATCAGGGCTTGTTCTGGCAGGGCTGTTAATTTATGTATGGACTAATACAATAGCATTCACTGGGGATGTTGATTTTGATTTTGATCAAGAAGCCCTGTTTCAGGCAATCAGAGGTAATGTTAACCTTGTTGATCTCTTGACTGGACCAGAGGGTGCCAAGTTCTTGACATTTGTTACTGCTGGGGGTCTCTTGGGGTTATCATTTCCTTGGCCTGGGAGCACACCTATTTTATTCGGTGGTTCTTTGATTTACACCTTGATTAAGAAAAAATATCCAAAGCAAGGCAAGGTGATAAAGAATTTCTTAAAGGGGTTTTTAAGTTAAGAAGCCCAAGGGTCATTATCACCCTCTTCATTTCTACCATAAAATGCAGAATAAAGGGGATTTTCTTGCTCTTTTAGCATTTTCTCTAACTCTGTATCGAGTTGTTCAGTGCTCCAACCAAAGGTGTTTTCTACGGCTGTTTGTAACGAGATTGTCTCACCTATGTTGTCTTTTATTCCAGCGAAGTTTTCTATCGCCTTTAAGAACAACTCTGCTTTCATATTCTCTAGGAAAATAGCATCATTAGTAAAAGACACATTTATTTTTTTCTCGAAATTTTTCCACTCTGTGTCTGTCATTTGACCAGTAGATACTAGTTGTCTACGCATGATTTCTTTAATCATCTTTGTAATAGGTATTCTCAGCCTGGATACAAATATATAAAAAGATAGTTCTTCTTGGGTGATACTGGTGTCATCAAAGCTAAAAGACGGCTGTTCTTCTGAATAAGGGTTCCTTGATGATGGAATTTTCATACTCTGGTATAGTTTTTTGGCAGTGTATCTGATGTCTTCCATGTCCATTAAACCACCCTTTTCATCCATGGTATCTACGGTGGTTCCTCTTGCCCCTGAACGGTTGCTCATCCAGTAATCCTCTACCATTGGCTGGGTACTCTTGATGTTTTTGATAACACCTGTACTTGGGTCATAAGATTTTTTATACCTGAACTCATTACGGATTTTATCCATTAGTTCTTTGGCTTGCTTTGGGGGCAGATCGGCAACATCTATATTGAACATTCTTCTTGAAACTGACCTAGAGTAACGCATAGGCACAAGCATATTTTCAAGGGTCTGAAGCATATTGGCATTCTTGAAGACACCTTCAAGGTACCCAAGGTTAATCTGAGTAGTCTGTTTGGAATCATCTATGAATTTACTATACAAACCGAAGTCAACATGGACTAATTCAGATTCTGAATACACTTCGCCTTTGGTGTCGTCTTGTTGATAAAGACTGTTGTTATTAGTATCCTCTGAGTACTTCCAAGATTCAGAGGCTTTGTCGTAATAAAGCCCTTGGGGTTCCAGGAGATATGATTTTTTTATTCCTTCTTTTACCTTGCCTTGTTGATAAACCAATGCTACATTTAACTGACCATCTATATAACATTGTCTACATATATTGAAAATGTTTTCTTTTATATTCAATAAAGCCAAGACATCATCAAAGGTCTTAGATAAAAGGTCTTTAATTTTGTCGTTTTCTTCGTCTATGTCTATCTTGAAGGTGTCTTTATTGATAGTGTATATCATTTCCATGATTATGATGTCTATGCCTGAAGAAACTTCAGAATCAGTTGCTAGTTCCCTGTATCTTTCGATAATAGAGTTCTGGAATGTCTGTACATCTAATCCCTGGTTGAAGTTATAGTCCTGGTTGTCTACCTGTGAAAGTACCATACTTCCGCCAAAAGGATCGTTGGTTAGTTCCTTGGTTCTGTGAATCAGGTCTGTTTCAGAACTAGGGTTCTTAATAGAGGTATCATCTCTGGTAAAAGATTTTTTTAATTTCTCAAATAAGGTCATTAATTTCCTTCTTTTTGGTTATTTATAAAAGTCTGACAAAACATCCTCAGTAAACAATTCAGTATTTCCACCTTTAAGTATTTTCTTCCCTTTGTACTGGTATTTTTTATAGTATTTTAAAACATTTTGTTCAAGTTTAAGAGCATCTGAACCATCCTTAAATATTTTTGTTGATATTGTTTCTATTTTTATATTGTCTTGCTCATATCTTCTTTTTATGCTTGATTGGGTTAAACCAATCTTATACAAATTAAACTCTGGAAAATATATATAGTATATAGTAGTTTGTTTATCCTTGTATTTACTAATGATGCTCTTTGTATTTCCACAACTTGGACAACCCTGACCCCTTAAATGACAATTACCATTTTGTTCAAAATCACCATGCACGGGGCATGTTATAGTTACTTTATCAGATAGTATATTGTATAAAACCTTGTCATAGTTGTAAAAATTGTTGTGGATTTTTTGACATCTTTTTATGAAATTTTTTATAGGTGTATTTTTAACACCACAACTTGGACAACCTGACCCCCTTAAATGGGAGTTAGGTATTTGTTCAAAATCACCATGCACGGGGCATGTTATTTTTACCTTCTCTGATGATGATATATAGATTACTTTATCATAACCGTAATGGTTTTTATGTTTTATGTTTGCCTTTTCAACAAAAGACAAAACAGTATCTTTTTGATCATTGTTTCGTTTTGTGTCTGAACAACATTTACAACCAGAACCTTTTAAATGATGTGATGGTCTTTGTTCAAAATCACCATGCACGGGGCATGTTATGGTTATTGATGTTCTATTAGTAATATATACTGCTTTATCATAGCCGTAAAAATTGTTATGTTTAGCTTGAGCTTCTTTTATGAATTGAGTAGTGGTTTTTCTTTTGTGACACTTTAAACAACTTGGACACCCAGAGCCCGTTAAATGATGTGATGGTCTTTTCTCAAAATCACCATGCACGGGGCATGTTATGGTTATTGGTGTGTAATTATTTTTATAAAAAACTTTTTTATAGCCGTAGAAATTGTTATGTTTAACTTGAGCTTCTTTTATAAATTGATTAGTGGTTTTTCTTTTATTCATTAAGTTCCTGTTTTAAGTATTGTAAGGCTATCTCAACCAGGAATCAAGAAAGGTAATTAATCTCATCAACTTACACTTTATTTATAAATATTTAAAAAGGAAAAGGAATGACTAGAAATCAACCAAAAAACATCAACCTTGCCCAGAACTCAAGAAGAGTAAACACTGAAGCTCGTTTAGTAGATTACATTAAAACACAGCTTGGCTCAGGAATGATCACAATAGATATCTCAAGGAAACAAATCCTGAATTGCATTGACGACAGTTTCGACAAATTTTCCGCCTTCGCCCTGGACGGTCAACAAAACATGGGGTTTGTTATCCCTTGTACCTCTGATATACAGGATTACTACATAGACGACAGGATTACGGCTATCTATGGTATTAATATAGCGGATTCTACATCAAGCTACAATAATGCCGGGGGAGCAGGGATATCCCTTGGTGGTTTCGGTGAAATAGGTATATCTTATATCCCTTATGTTGACCTTCAAGGTAATGTATCATCATTAGAAACAGGCTCTGGTTCAGGGAACTATTCTGCTACTGGTGTGGCAGGTGGTGTCACAGGTGGTCCTGCTACCTCTGGGAATCCATTGGAACAAATGGAAGTAGCCTATACACAGATGGTTCAATCTCAAATGATGGGTTCAATGTTTGGGTCTTCAGTGGCTTTTGATTTTAATAATCAAACACATATACTAAGAATATTTGAATCCGTTGGTGCCAATGTCTTTATAGAAGCGGCTCTGGAGTACAGACCAAACCCTGACTTTGATGACGCTTATGGTCATCCATGGATTAAGGCTTATAGCCTAAATTTGGCTAAAAGGGTCTGGTCAGGAAATGTTGGCAAGTATTCTCAGAGCCTTATTGGTGGGGCTACTATTAACTATGATAAATTAGCACAAGAAGCTCAAACAGAGATAGACAAATTAGATGAAGAATTGCTATCAAGGTATTCAGAAGCCTTGGGTATTTTCTCCGCTTGATTTACACCATAACATAAATACCCCTCTTTTTGGGGTGTTTTCTTTGGTAAAACGGGTGTATTTACACTATAACATAAATTCTTTTCAGTCCCTTTTAAGCCCTTTTATGGTATAATATAAATATAAGAAAAGGATAATAAATGTTTAAAGAGATGTTCACGGAAA
>JAOZKZ010000205.1 GCA_029935075.1 Campylobacterales bacterium | reverse complement strand
TTGACTCTTGCACAATCGACTAGTTTTTTAATCTTCATTGTTTTTATTCTGGTAAATCTAGCTTTGGTTAGAATTAAATTGAAACACCCAAACCCAGAAGGTATTAAAACTTATCCTATATGGATGCCTATGGTTGCTATTGGTTTAAACCTTATTATGCTTGGGGTTCAGGTTGTTTTATTATTTTAACTTTTTCGTACTTTGTCCCTCAACTCTTGAAATTTTTCTTGAAAATCATGCTCATCTCCATAAGCTAAAAAATCTTTATAATATTGATGTTTATAAGCAATTTTCTTAGCATGTTTAATAGGGCAGAAATAAAGCTCAGTTTTAGCAGAAATTTCAGAAGCATAGTGCATCAAACCGTTAAAGTAGGAGCAGTAGAGGCAGTTAAGTTTCTCGATAGGGTTTAGATAAGCAAGGTAGTGACGGTCAAAAACTATGTATTCACTTCGTTTTATAAACTTAAATTTGTAGATACGAAATATCACTTGTTGGTAGAAAAATAGCATTACATCGAAAATCATAGCAGGTAAAATCATGAGGTAGATGAGAGGCGAGCTGATAAGATGAAAGAAAGGAATATCTCTTAAATAGTTTAAAATATTTTTCATCTTCTCTCGTTGTTGGTCAAAGATATCTTTTTCAAACGTAATGTGTCCATTTTTTATTTCATAGATGATGTGACTCTCTTGCTCTTCTATTTCCTGTTTCAGTTTTTCTTCTAAAGCTTCTATCTCTTCTATAATTTTTTTGATTTTCTCACTCATAAATTACTCCTTAATTTTCTTAACCATTTATCTATTTCCATTATGATAACTAAACCAAGAGCAATAACTGCAAGGGTAAGCCAAATCTGTATAGAAACTGGTTGGGTTGAAAGTACTTTTTGCATAAATGGAATATGCATACAAGCGATATGTAAAAGTTGTGTAAAGATAACCCAAGAAATCAACATAAGACTATTCTTGTATCTTATTTGATGCAGATAATTTTGTTCAGTTCTAGCGTTAAAGACATGAACATTTTCAAACAGCACCATTAAAAGTAAGATGATATTTCTCGCACTCTCTTCACTCTGTCCACTTTTCAATAAGAAGTAAAAGAGTACAAAAGAGACGATACCGATATAAAGTCCAGCAACGACTACACGCCTTATCATAACAGCGTTGAAGATAGGCTCTTTGGGTGGTCTGGGTTTTCTCTGCAAAAGCCCAGGTTCTGCCTTTTCAAGCCCTAACATCACATCTTCTATACCATTTGTCACAAGATTTAGCCACAAAAGTTGTACAGGGAGAAGTGGTAAGGGAAGTGCCGTGATAAAAGAGAGCATCACCAAAACAAGTTCAGCAAACCCAGTAGAGATAAGTAGGTAAATCACTTTTCGGATATTGTCATGGGCTCGCCTGCCTTCTTCTATACCGTTGACGATAGAGGCGAAGTTGTCATCTGTGAGGATGATATCGCTGGTGGATTTGGCGATATCGGTACCACTTTTTCCCATGGCGATTCCGATGTTGGCATGTCGCAAGGCTGGAGCATCATTTACTCCATCACCCGTTACTGCGACATAATGTCCAAGGGATTGAAAAGCTGTGACTATTTTCATCTTTTGGGATGGAGTAACACGAGAGAAGACAGTTTTATTAGCTATATCTTCGGCTTTTGCACCGCTATTTTCCCATTGTGATAAAGCTTTTTCACTCATGACCGCTTCATCAGAATCAGCAATTCCTAACTCTTTGGCGATACAAAGTGCAGTATTTGGATGATCACCTGTTATCATGATGACTTGGATGCCAGCCTCTTTTGCTTTGTTTATCGCCTCTAAACTCTCTTCTCGTAATGGGTCGATGATGGCTACAAATCCAAGATAATTAAAGTTCCCAAGTGTAATTGTGGATTCATCTAAGGATTCTTTGTAAGCCAAAGCAATAGTTCGATAACCTTTTAATGCCCATGTATCCACCTCTTTTAAAATTGCTTCTTTCTCTTCTTCTGTTTCATTACAATGTTTGAGAATAGTTTCAGCAGAGCCTTTTGAAAATTGAAAAACTTCGCCATCTCTCTCCATCATAATGGCTGAAAAACGATTTTGAGGTTCATAAGGAATTTCATCAATTTTTCTATAAAAAGTTGCGTCTTTTATGTACTCTTCCCCTGCATTTTTGACAAACCGTGCCAAAGCGATATCTACTTGGTCACCAAAAAAATCATAGCTTCCTTCATTATTCTCTTCATAGTGAATTTCATTGCAAAGTATAGAAGCTAGATAAACCCTATCTGAGGCTTCATTCATGGTATTTGTATCATAAACTTTGGTTGGAGATATAAAATACTCAACACTAAGTCTGTTTTGTGTTAAAGTCCCAGTTTTATCACTAGCGATAAGTGTGCATGAGCCAAGTCCCTCAATAGCAGCTAGTTTTCGCACAATGACATTTCGTTTTGACATAGCTTGTGAGGCAGAGGTTAAGGCTACTGTGATAGCAACTGGAAGTCCCTCCGGTATGGTCGAAACGGCAAGGGCAACGGAAAAAAGAAATAAAGCATAAAGCTCCATCCCTCTAAGTAATCCTATCGCAAAGAGTACAATAACCATGATACCAATCACAACAGCAATGGTAAATGAGAGTTTTTCCATCTTCTCTAAAAGTGGGATTTTTGCTTTGCTTTTTGTAGAGAGAAGTTGTGCGATTTTTCCAGTTTCGGTCTCTTGGGCGATAGCACTTACCGCTCCTAATCCTCTTCCTCTTGAGATAAAAGTACCAGCAAAGAGCATGTTTTTTTGGTCGCCTAGCACAAGGTTCTTGTCAGTCGTTAAAAAGTTGGCATCTTTGTATACATCAAGAGATTCCCCTGTTAGCAAAGATTCATCTACCAAGAGATTGTTTGATTCTATGAGCCTGATATCTGCGGATACTTTTGTTCCTGATTCAAGAACCAAGATATCCCCAAGTGTGACATAACGACTATCAATCTCTTGAACTGTTTCATCTCGCAACACTAAGGCATTGGTTTTGATGAGGTTTTGTAGTAAATCCGCTTTTTTAGAGGCACTATACTCTTGATAAGTTCCGATAACAGCATTTAGTATCAAAACAATTAAGATAAAACCAGCATCGGTGTATTCATGGATGAGAAGTGCTAAAAAAGAGGCAACAAGAAGGATATAGATGATTGGGCTTTTAAACTGTCCTAAAAAATGGGAAAAAAGTGTTTTTGGTGGTTCATGGGGTAGGGTGTTTTGACCGTATTTTATGGTTCGCTTATCTGCTTCATCACTCTTTAATCCTGTTGAACTTGTCTCTAAAGTTTTAAGTGTTTCATCAATTTTTTTTGTATAAAAAGGCATAAATTACCCCCTTGGCGTTGTAATTATAGTATAATATTGATATCTATTACACAAAAGGTACACTTTTTCTATGTAGAATTAGATACAAATTTAGGGGTTAGGCATGAAAGTTTTAGTTATTTTTTTAATCATCACAAATTTTTTCTTTTTACAGGCAGAAACTACTTTAGTAACTGAAGAAAATAGTGCTATTGAAGCGTTTGATGATAGTTTTGAAGATGAGTTTGACAGTCCTGAACAAAAACAAATCTTTGATCCTCTTAGTGGATATAATTCCCTCATGACAGGATTTAACGATAAGTTTTATACAGGTTTACTTATTCCTACTGCCAAAGGATATCGAAATATCGTACCTGAGGGAGGAAGGAAATCTGTTTCAAATTTTTTTGATAATCTCCTCTTCCCCGTTCGTTTTGTGAACAATGTTTTACAACTCAAACTTCAAAATGCAGGTGAAGAGTTTGCCCGTTTTG
>JAOZKZ010000204.1 GCA_029935075.1 Campylobacterales bacterium | reverse complement strand
TTATACTAGGAAACTTTATGAAACGAAATGCATTTACTATGGTAGAACTCATCTCAGTGATTGTTATCATTGGCATCCTCTCTTCTATGGCGATACCTAAGTTTACAGGTGTTAAAGACCAAGCAAATAAATCAACAGAACTAGCAACTGCAGCTTCAATAGGTGTAGCATTGGAGTCTATACATGGTACATGGAGTATAAGTGATGGTGATTTTGATTGGAA
Organism: Campylobacterales bacterium; assembly: GCA_029935075.1. Taxonomy (GTDB): domain Bacteria; phylum Campylobacterota; class Campylobacteria; order Campylobacterales; family QNZT01; genus SZUA-1433. The sequence goes on along the minus strand of JAOZKZ010000204.1, from coordinate 3,620 downwards.
TAATGATGGCATAGAAGATACTATCGATGATGACTTGGCTGATAGTGGTTATCCACTTGTGCTTTCAAGAAATGGTGATGATCTTGGTGCTTTGATTAAGTCTTCAGGAAAGAGTGGATTTAATGAGCAGACTTTGGGAACATTAAATAATATTGCAACTAGTATATTTAAAATATACACAGCAAAAGCATCTGATCCTACTACTGGAGTAAAATTTCCTTCATCAGTAGATATAGAGGGAAAACCCGATAAAAATGACTTTTGGTTATATATGACAGATACAAATAACAGTACACATGAGTGTTATGTTAAGGGAACAAATATAGCAGAAAAACAGATTATAAGTGGTGATTTTATGTTAATAGATGTCAATAATAAATTAACTACTGTTTTTACTGATGATGATTTAGGTTTGGCATTTGAGATAGATTGCTCTTAATTACCAACCACCTCTGCCATAGACCACATAGGTAGAAAGATACCAAGTGCCATAAGTGTCACAAATGAAGCAAGTACAGCTATCATGATAGGTTCAATATATGTTGAGATATTATCAACCAAGTCATTGTACTTGGCACTATAATAGGCATCTACTTTTTCAAGCATTTTATTGAGTGCACCGCTGGTTTCTCCTGCTTTTATCATTTGGATTATCATGTTTTCAAACTGTTCACTACCTTCAAATCCTTGAGTGAGTGTTTTTCCCTCTTCTATGGACTCTTCTACTAGTGTAAAACGCTCTTTTAGATAATCATTTTCGACGATGTTTTTAGCAATTCCCAAGGCTTTGATGATAGGGATACCTGAATTTGTAAGTTTGTTAAAAACGAACATAAATCTTCCCGTCATAGAGAGATGTGTAATTTTTCCAACAAGATAGATTTTTAACATGTGTTTGTCTACGAAGTATTTATATTTACCTTTTTGGCTGTAAAGTGCGATATGTGTAAAAATGACCGCTATGATACCCATCAAAAGAAAAAATCCACTCTCTCTTACAAATGTTTCGATACTTAAGAGGATTTGAGTAGGAAGGGGAAGCTCGGCTCCGTTTTCTTCAAACATCTCCTTAAATTGTGGGACGACCATGGTGATAACAGCTATAAAAGCTCCTATCATGGCTGTTATGACTATGGCAGGATAACGAAGTGCAGCTTTTAGCTTTTTACGATTTTGACGGATTTCATCTAGTATATTTGAGAGTTTTATAACGGCTTCTGAGAGTTCACCTGTCTGTTCTCCAAGGCTGATGATAGAGTAGGAGAGGTTGCCAAGTTCATAAGCGTAGTCTTCAAATGAGTCGCTGATATTACTTCCAGACTCAACTTTTAAGGCAATTTGACTAAAAATTTCTTTTATCTGTGCATTGTCTGTTGTGTTTACTACTTCCATAAAACATTGGTTGACTGGAATTCCTGCGTCAAGCATAACGCCTAATTGTCGCAGAGATGCGATGTAAGGTTCTAGTTTTACTTTTCTTTTTAAAGAGCTTTTTTTGATAGACTTCATGTATTGTTCAATTCTTAGATTAAATGGCTCATTAATCTCATTCATAGAGACCATGATACCAAGTGTCTTTTCTTGAAATTGTTTAAGGGCATCTATCTTGTGAAGGGATTGAATTACTGTCTTGTTTTTTTCTCCGCCAATGAGATAGATAACTTCAAAATACTTCATATTTTAACCACTCTCAATACTTCTTCCAAAGTTGTAGTCCCTTCTACTGCTTTACCAATTCCATCTATCAACATCGGTTCAAATCCATTTTTAAGTGCTTCTTGATAGATTTCATGTTTATTTTTATCTTCAGAAATTTGGGTTGATATCGTATCTGTAATTTTCAATATTTCACAGATCATAACCCTGCCTTTGTATCCACTAAATTCACATTTAGAACATCCCTTTCCTTGATAAAATGTATAATTCTCAGGAAGGTAGTCTTCAATTTTTTTGATAAGAGGAAGTTGTGGTTTATGCTCAACTTTACAATGTTTGCAGATTTTTCGAACCAATCTTTGCGTTACAATTCCGATAAGAGAATCAGCGATAAGATACGATTGTAGTCCCATCTGAACTAGTCTTGTGATGGCACTAGGGGCATCATTGGTATGAAGGGTTGAGAAAACTAAGTGACCTGTTAGAGATGCACCAACAGCTGTATTTAGCGTCTCATCATCACGTATCTCACCTACCATAATGATATCTGGATCTTGTCTAAGGACAGATTTTAATACATGGTTAAAAGTATAATCTATTTTATCGTTAGTTTGAATTTGTTGCACAAGTGGGAGTTGATACTCGATAGGGTCTTCGATGGTGATGATTTTATTTGAGATATCTTTTATCTCATTTAGTGCTGCATAGAGTGTGGTTGTTTTTCCACTTCCCGTAGGTCCGGTTACAAAAACAACACCATAAGGTGCATCTAGAAGGGATTGAAATTTTTTAAGATTTTTTTCATTCATGCCAAGTTGCTCAAGTTTTAAAAGGATTTTTTGTTGGTCTAAAATCCTCATAACGATTGACTCTCCATGAAGTGTGGGAGCGGTAGAGAGCCTAAAATCGTATCGACTATTGTTTACATGCATTGAAAATCTACCATCTTGAGATCTTCTTTTTTCAGAGATATCAAGATTTCCAAGGATTTTGATACGAGAGGCTAGGGCGTTGTATATTTCAATGTCCAAGATAAACACTTCACGAAGAATTCCATCCACTCTATTTCTCACCGAAACATCTGTATCATTTGGTTCGATGTGGATATCACTTGCTCCATTTCTCACAGCAGTTTTGATGATTTGCTCGATGAGTTGCATGATGGAGCTTTGTTCATTGTCTAGTTTAAACTCTTTGGAATTTATCTCATTTTTAACTTTTTGCATCAGAGATTGTGTAGTTTCGATAATTTCAAACCGCTCATATACATGTTTGATGTCTGATTTTAAAGAGATATAATATTTGATAGGTTTTGTTACGATGTTTCGCTCTAATAGCTCTAAGTTATCATAATTTAGAGGATCTGAAATCGCGATATGGATAAAGTCTTCATCCTCTTTGATGATAATTGCATCTGCACTTTTGAGCATGTTGAGGGAGAAGTTTTTTAGGCTTGCAAAGTTGATATTTATACTATAAAGATCAATAAATTCATACTCAAACTGAGAAGCGAGAACTTGAGCAAACTCTTTTTCACCTATGAGTCCCTCTTCTACAAAAATCTCACCGAGTTTTTTTGAAAAATTACTATCTTTTTGTACACCAAGAGCGTGCATAAGTTGGTCTTGGGTGATTTTACCCTCTTCGATAAGGATATCACCGATTCTAAGCGTTTTTCGCATTTATAGATACCTTGAAATACACCTATTGGAAGGGCGGAGCTAAAGGCTCCACTTCCAAGAGTGTTTTTACAAGCTATCTAGCAAATTTCGTACCTCTTTTGAGTTGGTATGTTTTAGATAGATAGAAAGTGCTTTTTTTGCTACTTTTGCTTTGCCTAAAGAGGCTTTACTTTTGGCGTAAATTATCCATGGTTGGCTCTGTTTTGGGTCTTTTTTACTAGCTTTGACTGCCCATGTGATAGCTTTATCATAATTTTTCTCTTCAAAATAAAACTTAGCGAT
>JAOZKZ010000052.1 GCA_029935075.1 Campylobacterales bacterium | reverse complement strand
CAGCAGAGAGATGACCTTAAAAAGTTAGAAGATATACAGATAAAAACAAGTTTAGGTTTTCAGCCACTTGGTAGTTTTGCAAAGCTCTCATATACAGAAGGAGCTTCAGTTATCAAGTCTGAAAAAGGATTAAAAGTAAACTTTGTCTATATCACACCAAAGAGTGAGATATCTAGTAAAAGCTACAAAGATGAAGCTGATAAAATCGTAAAAAATATAAAACTTCCAAATGGCTTCTACTACGAATGGGCAGGGCAGAGTCAATACCTTGAAAGTGCGATGAAAAGACTTGTCTATATCATACCAGCAACTTTTATAATCATCTTTATCCTTATCTATTTTGCATTGAGAAATTTCACTTATGCATCTATCGTTTTTTTAACACTTCCTTTCTCTTTCATCGGTGGTCTGTGGTATGTTGACTTTTTAAATTTCAATATCTCAATCGCTGTAATTGTAGGGTTTTTAGCTCTACTTGGCATCGCTGCTGAGACGGCAATTGTTATGATGGTTTATCTCGACGAAGCTGTGAAAGAAAGAGAAAAAGAAGTTGGAAAGTTAGATAAAATAGCTTTAAAAGATGCAGTAATTGAAGGTGCAGCACTTCGGCTTCGTCCAAAACTTATGACAGTATTTGCCATACTTGGTGGATTGTTTCCTATCGTCTATCTTGATGGAGTGGGAAGTGAAGTGATGCAAAGAATTGCTGTTCCTATGATAGGAGGGATGATAAGTTCAACAGTTTTAACGCTGATAATTATTCCTGTGCTTTTTTATATGAGTAAATTACAAAAGGTGGTTTAAAACCTTTTGTAAAGTACCTTTGCGTGAATGTTTTCAATAGTGCCGTTTTGGTCTGTGAACATGTCGTATATAAGGATTTTAATACTTACATTTTTATCTTCATAGTCAAAGTTTAATTTTTCAAAATCTTGCATTTCCAAGTTTGCTTTATAGCTAAATGATTTAAGCTTTTCATCTGTTAAAATCTCTTTAAAGAAGTCGCTTAACGAGATATTTGTGATAGTGATATTTCGCTCTTTTATCTCTAAACTCTCTCTATTTAGTCTAAAAGTAGTATCAGTCTTTGAGATTTTATTTCCAAAACCATTAACTACATGTGTTCTTTTATCGTTTTTAAAATAGGATGTTTCTACTACCCAGTCATATCCTGTAACATTCAAAGTACCAGCTTGTGGTCGATAGATAGAAAAAGGTCTATTTTCATTTTTAGAATCTCTCAATTCCCATCTATTAACATAATTAAATCCTAACTCTTTAGTAGCAAATGAGGAGAAATCATGATAAACATATCGTTGATTATCTTTTGTCTCGTTTCTATCTTGAAATTTAGTAACAATTTCTGGAATTATAGGTTTTAAACTCTCTACTCCATGTCTTCTGTTGAGATATCTTATCATGTCTGATATCTCGTATCTGTCTTGAATATCACTTTTTTCTGAGAGTGGTTGAGTTTTTTCAAGTAGTGCTTGAAGCCTATTTTGTTGGCTTAATTTCCCAATAGCATAAGAGCTAAAAGGTCCAACTTGACTCACGAAGATGATAAAACTTAGTGTCAAAAATGCCCATTTGTATTTTGCATCTTTAAAAATTAAAAAGTAAAGAGATATTCCAAATAGCCAAACACCGAGGATTGCTACCATATAACGAGATTCAGTCCATGCATAGTCAGAAATTCTCATATTTATCGCTACGCCTAACATGATAGTCTGCAAAAAGAGGGCAAGAGCAAAAAACCTTTTGTATTTTTTTACTCTTTCACTCCACATCGGTGTCCAAAAAAGATAAGTTATGACCGCCACAGCTGAAAATGCGATGATAATCCATGCTAAAATCCCTTTTGGAAAACTTCCAGCTACAAGTATCTTAAAAGTGTAGGTGTAAAGTATAAAAAAGTAAAATATTACCAAGGGTGTTATGATATATTTTGCAAAAATTGTCTCTATTTTTGTATAAGTATGGATAATTAAATTATGAGGATTTTTAGGGATTTGAGAGAGAAAATAATTTACACCAAATAATCCGATAACTAAAAAAATTAATTGACCATATCGCTTACCATCTATATCCAATGAAAAAAGTTTATCGATAGAAAAAAGAGCACCACTAAGCCCTGCATAAAGTACAATTCCAAAAAGAATCGAAGTTAAAAATCCAAATATAACATTTTGTGTCCACTCCCAAAACTCTTCATTTGAGGGGTTACTCTTCCAATAACTTGCCCACAATATCATAATAAAAAACATCAAATTCAAGAAAAAATGTCGTTCAAAAATCATACTACTTGGGTTTTCCATATCAGGAAGTACAAAGTAATATCCCACAATCGCAACAATCCCCACCAAACAAAGTGGATTTTTATCACCAAAAAGCCTCAGTGCTGTAAACATAAAAATACCCAAACTAGATACAAATGCAATTTTAATTAAAGTCTCAAAATTCTCATGTTTTGGACCATCAACTTCTATGAGGTAAATTATCAGAAACATGGTTATCAAAGTCGAAATAACAGCCAATGGGAATCGTTTAAATGTAGTTATAGTTTGTGAAGTTATTTGGTCAAGTGAAGGAATTTTCATTTTTTCTCCTCGTATTTAACTAATTATAGTTCATTTCCACTTTTGATAATATCAAGTGAATATTTCTCCCGTAGTTTTTGCATGCTCTCTGTAATCTTTTTCTGCTTATTATCCTCCTCAAAATCTATCAAAGAGAGAATTTTGTTCTTTTGATAGCTGAAGTTTGAGACACTCATGGAAACTTTGGTTACGAATCCTTGTGTGGTGTCAATCTCTCGAAGCATCTGTGAAAAAGTATCTTTGCATAACTGTTCGCTAAACACTCTATCAATTGTTTTTCTGCTTTTCACTCTTAATCCATAGTCGTATTTTATACCTAGGTAGTAAGTGGTTGGATTGACATTTTGTTTACATACAAGAAATACTATGTGTCGTGCGAGTATTGAGATGCGTCTTTGGACTTCAGAGCGTGATTTTATAGGGTCAAATGTTCGGCTGATTCCTATAGATTTTCGGTCATTTGCTTTTGAGATTCCCTCATAATCTTCTCCTATGATACGGTTGTAGAGTTGAGCTCCTGTTTTTCCCCATTGGTAAAATAGTGTTTGGTTTTGGCTTACCTCTCCCAATGTATAAATAAAATGTTTTTTGAGTCTTGTTGCATATCCTTTCCCGATACCAGGAAATTTTTCGATAGGAATATCTTTGATAAAAGTAGAAATTTCACCTTTTTTTACTAAATGCACACCGTCTGGCTTAGCATGATTTGTTGCAAGTTTAGCAATCCATTTTCCTGAAGAGATACCTATAGAAATAGGGAGTTTAAACTCTTCATAAATACTTTTTTTCAGATTATAGGCAAACTCTAAAATTTCATCCTCTTCCACCCAACCAGAAACATCACCAAAAAACTCATCGATACTAAACTGTTCAATTTCTGGAATCTCTTTTTTTAGAAACTGATGAAGTCTGTGGGAGAGGTCATGGTAGAGAATGTATTGTGGCGGGATAACTATTAAGTGTGGACATAAACCTAGTGCTTCACTAACACTCATCGCAGTTTTGACTCCATAGGCTCTTGCTTCGTAGCTGGATGTTGTGATGATCCCTCTTACCTTTTCTTTTCCATCGATCTTATCTACAAAAAAGCTTTTGAAATCTCCTATATTTTCATTGTAAAAGACAGGATTTACAAAGGCTCCAGAGTTCCTGTTAAAAAGTTTTATGCCCACTTGTTTTTTGTCAAATATTTTCAAATTGCTTCGTCCTCCAACAGCAACAGGTATGTTGTGGAGTTTTGGATTTCCTATGCGGTGGGCTGATGCAAAAAAACAGTCTAAATCAAGGTGTAGTATCATAAAAAATATAATACTCCTTTAAAAACTAAAATAGCAAAAATATTTCAAATTGAAATATTTTTTGGAAAGTAAGGTTAGTTAAAACTTTGTTGTTATAAGCAAATATCTTTCTAAATCTAAAATTTCTTTATAGACCTCTATCATCTCTGCTTTTAAAAATTTATCCAAAATTTTACGACTATGTAGTTTATAATATATCTTATCATGTAGCTTTTTGATTTTATGCTCTGTAGTAGAAATGAACTCTCCATCTATGTGTTTTGTTATGATTGAAGCAATCATTTTTTGATAGTATGGATGTTTTGCATAAATCTCTTCTAATCCTTCGATTTTTTCAGTGATTTTATATAGTTTTTCACCCTCATGATATAAAACTTTCTGCTCATATGATTGTAAATTATGTAACTTTTCTACAATTTTGCTACTATCTACAAATGCTTTTTTGCTAAGTTTTATCAACTTTTTATGAGCTTTTTCTAAATCCTTTAGTGCAATTTTTGGTGTGTAGTTTTTATGGTGTATCTCAAAGATATCCATATCTAGTTCAAGGTATCTTTTTCGTTTTTTAAACATTCTATCTTGTAAAAATTGGTGCTTTTTGTATATTTGGTTTGATATTAAGTCTATATCTACGGTATATGATAAGTTTTCTTTGTCCAAGTATTGTGTTATAGATTCTCTTTGACTTAAATCTTGTGTGCAGTAACCATTTTTAAGACACTTTATAGTTAGTTTATTGTTCTTAGCTTTTTTATATCTGCGACCATCAGACATATATGAGGAACTGTTTTCGGTTACAAACAGATCCCAGCATCCACTTCGCTTACTCTCTTGTATCGTAAAGCAAATTTGAACATTTTTTATCTGGTATTCACAAAAATTTTCTCCTGTTGTACCATAGAGTGGTATAGATACTTGATGTTGCTCATTAGCAATAATCGGTTGATAATCAAATGATTTTTTTTTCGGATTTGGAGAGCCTGAAAGTAACGTTCTTTGTTTGCATCTTCTACTGTCATAAGTCGCTAGATAGTTTGTTTTTATTTTGTATTTTATATCTTTATCTATATGCCCTGCTATCTTTAGAGAAGTGTTATCGTACGGAGCAGGTTTAACTGTTTTCATAGAGAAATCTTTAAATAGTATAGGAAGCAGCAGAGACAACGATAATCCAATCCATATAGCCAAACTATGAATATAAGGTAAATGGTCTGTTTTATTCAACAAATAGGGATAAAAATCATACTTATCTATAAAAAAAGAAGCCCCTTTCCATAAAAAAAATGGAATTAAAAGTAAAAAAACCAAATATAAACTCAATTTGACTATAAAAGCCACTACAAATGCAAATAAACCTCCTATTATATCGCCTGAAGAGACACTAAAAAATCCATCGATTGTATCGATAGATAAGTCTATCCCAAGTCTAGCCAAAGGAAAACTGATAAGAAAAATAGCTACAGCTAAAAATATTTTAAAAAGTTTTACTTCATTTCTATAGTGATAATCCTCCACTAGATTTCTCTCTTCTTATAATAAAAAGCCAACACAAAAAGCAGTATCCCAACAACCATAAAAAGAACGATTCTATATATAGCATCAGCCCCTGCCAAGTCGAAAAAGAAAGCTTTTACAATAGCCAACAAGATAAGTCCTATGGCTACTTGTTTTCCCTCTTCCATACCCTTTTTTAGACTTATAATAAACATGGCTATACCAAACACTATCCAAAGAAGCGTAGTTGATATATGTTGTGCGTCTGGAGCATATAGTTTTGTCCAGTTTATAACTATGACATTTAAAAAGACAAACAACATGATGACTGCACCAGTAACTAACATCAATCGTAGATTAAACTCATCTGCTATCTTTTGAAGCTTATCTTCCCACTTAAATCTGTAAGCATAAAGGAATGCTCCTATAACAACAGAAGCTATGACAAACTGTTTCATATCTAACTCACCAATGCGATATACTTCAACCATATCAGAGATAAATTTGAAAAATGCTAACCCAAAACCAATCATCCCAAAATATAGGTGGCTTTTGTTGTCACTTTTTTGAGAGATAAATAGAAGTATTGTAGCTTCAACAGCCCAAACAGCACTCAATGCTCTTCCATCAAGTAAAATTGCAGGAGTTAAAACTAAAAGTCCTATAGCTTTTGCTGTGATAAGAGAGTAGAGGTTGTTTGTAAATTTCCCCTCTTGTTTTAATCTGTAAGCATATAAAAACAGATACATAGCTGTTAAAGTTGTGATGATAGAGAAGTATTTAAACTCGTAACCATAATCTAAAAAGAGTTTTGCTGTAGCCAATAGGTATAAAACGATATTTGCTCCAAATAAAACAGTTAATTCAGTCTCTAATTTTACATCTTTTTTTCGTATCTCGTGGATAAATGGTACGATAGAGTAGATAGCAAATATCACAGAATAGATAAGCAGTAAAAATGAAAAGTGTTCAGGAGAAAACTTAACAGTTGAAAACTCGATGATATAAGTTAACATAAAAGCCAATATATTTAACAAACTCCACCGTTTTGAAAAGGAGATATAAAATACACCAAGGTTTAGTATGAGTATATAAATCATCAAAGCTTCTATATTTTCAGCTCCACTATTTATAAGAAATGGTGTTGCAAAACCACCAACAAGACCAAACACAGCAGTTGGCAAAGAGTCAAACCTAAGTGATATAACACCTGCAAGTATAGTTATGGCTATCATGGATATAAAGGATATTTGAAAACTTAAAAACTTAAATCCCTCGAGTGCAAACCCAGCATAAATACTTATATAAAGTATCGCTATAGCCCCACCAAAAAGCACTTCACTAAAGAGTTTTGGATGTTTTTCTCTTATATTTATAGCTCCGATTATCATTCCAATCGCAATAGCAATCCCTATAAATATCCTACCCCAAATCGGTATCCAGTTTTGGTCAATAGAGTATTTTAAGAAAAACCCAACACCTAATACAAAAGCCACAATACTGATATTTAAGAGTAAGTTTCCAACGAGAAAATCTTCCATAGATTTACTTCCAAACTGTTTTTGTACTTTTTGAGATAATCCTTCAGTTTGAGTCTTCTTTTCTCTTTTAGGTAAATCCATCCTTTTGATTGGATTGTTTATGCGTAAAGGTTTTGGTTGTGTACTTGGCGGAGTTTCTTGTTTTTCATCTGTTTTAGGTTTAGGAACGTTACTTCCAAATTGCATATCATTTAAAGAGTATTGTAAATTTCCAATCTTTTTACCCATGAAAATCAATCTATCATTCATCTCATTTAGCTTCATATATGCCAACACTACAACAATTGCAAGAACAATTTCTACCATGATTAGGATTCCTTATAACCCAAATTATGCAATAGAGATTGAAATTTGGGTGTAGTGTAATATCGACTTATTTATCAAGAAATAAAGTATGAAGATAACTTTTTTCATTAAAATGGTGTCAAACACTTTTTCAAAATCAAAGAGATAGGTATCTCTCAACCTGCTGTTTTTAAAGTGATAAAAAAGCGAAAGTATCAATCACAAGAAAAATTATCTCATATTGAAAGGTTTTCTACTTGGAAAAATGAAAATGAAATCTTTTTGAAAACCATTTTTCCAAGTAGAAAACATAAAAAATATTATTTATCGACAAAGGAAGATTATGAAAAATAAAAAAAACAGTATTCCTGACAAGGAAATTTATACAAAAGATGAGCTAGAACTATTTAAACAAATAGAAGCAGGTAATTATGATTCTATGCCTGAAAATGAGCTAGAAAAAGAGAAAGATTTTTATAAAAAAGTTGCTACCAATACTATTAAAAATATAACTAGAAAAAAATCTTTAAATTTAAGAGTCTATGAACAAGATATCTCAAGCTATGCAAGAGGCTTTGATTTTAATCAGTACTGATAGATTTATCAAAGAGTATGATAATGTTAAAGTGTATGTAGCTAAAAAACCCAGATTTAAAAAATTGAATTTTAAGGCATAAACATGTTTCAAATAGAAGTGAATAAAAAAATAAGATTAGAGTTAACGCACTTTCACCATAAAGATGAGATTTTTAAGATAGTAGATAAAAATAGAAAACTTTTTGGAAAGTGGTTGATTTGGATAGATGATACCCATAGTAAAAAAGATAAATTGGTCGGAAATGTTGCCCTACTAGGGATGAAAAATAAAAAAAACGATACTAAAAAAGGTGAGATTGGGTACTGGTTAGATAGTAAATATCATAGAAAAGGGATTATGCGAAAGTGTGTAGTCAAGATGTTAGAGATTGGTTTTGGCTACTATGCTTTAGATAAGATTTCTATACGATGTGCCACAGTCAATGATAGAAGTTGCAATATCCCTGCTAAGCTTGGCTTTACTCATGAAGGAGTGCTTAGAAATGATATCTCTGTAAATGGGAAATTTTATGATGGGAATATTTACTCTATTTTAAGAGAAGAATTTAAAAACAGTAGGAGTGAAAAAATAACCGTATAAATTTGTTATGATTCATTACTTAGAAGTAAAATTGCACCTTGGGGAAGGGACGACATTTTCAACATAGGGGAAGAAGATGGAGTATATTATCACTTTTTATGAGGCTTTGGTTCAGCTTAGTGTGGCGATGGCACCTTATATACTGTTTGGGCTTTTGTTTGCAGGGGTGTTGCATGAGCTTGTTCCTGATACTATCGTTACCAAACATTTAGGCAGAGACAATATCGCTTCTGTCATCAAGTCTGCTCTTATGGTGTGATACCGCTAGCAAGTAGCATCAAAAAAAGTGCTGCAAGTAAAGGGGCAACACTCTCTTATCTTATCGTTATCGCCATAGCTGTGCCAAGTATGTTTGTGCTACTGCTTCCCTGCCTATTGCAGCGGCTTTAATGCTTTCAGGGGTTAGTAGTGCTGGTGCGGAATTTGTCTTTTTGAGTGCTGGTCCTGCGACCAATACGGTTACTATCGGTGTAGTCAAAAAGATGCTTGGGATAAAGTCGCTTTATATCTATCTAGGTTCTATCATTGTCGGTAGTATCCTTTTTGGTTTGGGGTTGGATTATATCTTCTCTATTCAAGATATCAATCCTTCATCCTTGGTACATATGGAAGAAGAGGTGGGCTTGGTAGCGATGGTAAGTGCTGTTATATTGTGGGGATCTTTACTTTGGTTTGTGGGAAAAGGATATTTAAAAAGGTAATCATCATTATAGTACTATGAGAAATCAAATTGAAATATAAGGATAAAAAGTTGAAGTTAACTTTTTTAGGAACAAGTGCTGGGAAACCAACAAAAGAGCGAAATCTCTCTGCCATAGCTTTGGAGTTTGACCAAGACAATAAGTGGTATCTTTTCGACTGTGGAGAAGCGACGCAGTTTCAACTTATGAAAAGTAAACTCTCCATTGGAAAATTAGATACTATCTTTATAACACATCTTCACGGAGACCACTTTTATGGACTTCCTGGGCTTTTGGCTTCTAAAAAGATGGATGAAGCACTGAAGCCGTTGACACTTTATGGACCAAAAGGAATTAAGAAATTTATCGATTGTGTGATGGAAGTTTCTGGGCGAGAGGTAGGTTATTCTCTCACAATTATTGAGTATGAAGATAACCAAGAGTTTGTGTTTGATAAGTTTACTCTCAAAGTCTTGCCGCTAGTTCATTCGATAGATAGTGTTGCTTTTTACATCAAAGAAAATGACATTTGTAACAAACTTGATGAGCAAAAACTAAGAGAGATAGGACTTGAACCATCGCCAATTTATGGAGAACTAAAAAAAGGAAAAACAGTTACATTTGAGGGAAAAACCATAAATCCAAAAGAGTTTATGTTAGAGCCGATAAAAGGAAAAAGGATTATCATAGCTGGGGATAATGCTAAGCCTGATGTCATGGGTGAGTATCTCAGAGATTTAGATTTGTTGGTTCATGAATGTACTTATACGCAAGAAGTCTATGATAATTTAAAAGTAGAGATTTTACACACAACCTCTAAAGATTTGGGAGCTGCAGCTGCAAAGTTTGGAGTTAAAAATCTTATTGCAACGCACATCAGCCCAAGGTATCATAAAGAGGGAAAGTTTACGATACAGATGATAGAAGATGAAATAAAAGAGGCTTATGATGGAAATCTATTTATCGCAAATGATTTTGATGTTTTTAGTCTAAATGCCAATAAAATATCTTATTTTCATACCCAGCCGAAAACAGACCAACTTCATCAAAAAACTTGATAGTCGATGGGATAGCCGTATGCCCTAAAAGCCTATCAGTTTTTCTGCCACTTTTCACATTGAAAAGTTGTAGATTACTCTCAGTCCCACTAGAATAAACGCCTGTTTTTCCACTAGGGCTAAGAGCCGCACAGTAAACTAGAAAATCACTTCGTATGTAATAAGGTTTGCCGTTTTTGGGATAAACTCCAACTCTTCTATCTTGTCCTGCTGTTATGATAGTTCCGTTTTTGTAGGCTACTTTATAAATATTGTCAAGATTTAGAGGAGTTGGTTGTTTTAAAATTTTTCCAGTTTTGACTTCACTTATAGTCACTTGTCCACTTTCACTAACTGTAACAGAAGTTTTTTTATCTTCACTCAAAACCATATCAGAAAAAGAACTCTGCTCGATATGAACTTTGTAAGCATGAGCACTATCATCTACGGCATATCTTATGATGTCGTATCCCAAAGTGCCAAATAGATAATTTTTCTCATCGATAAAACGAGCCTCTTTTATCGTCATTTTATCTTTGAGATTTTTAATATGGTGTAGTTTTTCTCCATCATGCATCCAGACATTTCGGTAGGCATTTGCTGTGGCACTTACTATGAGAGTTTTTCCGTTTAGTCTGTCAACGCTGATTATCTTTGAGGGGATTTTTACGCCTTGGGCACTCAAAGTTGGTTTTATAAATATCTCACCGATTAATTTTTTATCATTTAACTCAAAAATCTCAACCGAACCCTCATCATTTGCCACATAAAGTTTTGAGCCATCAAGAACAAAATCATTCACAAATCCACTCGACTCTAAAATAAAAGAGGGTTGTATATCTTTTGCATAGATATAAGAGTGGATTATGAGTATTATTATAAATATTTTATGCATGGTATCTTTTCAATCCATGCTATCATTTTTAAGGAATTAAAACAAGTATCCTACTCTCGCTACAACTCTACTTTTCTCCAATGGTTGGTACTCTTTAAGATTGTAGTGAGCTAAAATAGAAACTCCAACCCCAACATGAATTTTAGGTTTTCCAAAAGGTAGATACTCTAGTTGAGGTGTGATATATCCAGCACTTCCACTAAATGCTTTAAACGGTAACATCTTTCTTAGTTGTGGGTTTGTATCGCTTCCCATGTCTGTTTTTGTGTTGTATTTGAAGTTGTATTCTATGCCTATGTTTATATTGTCTGTTAGGGCTTTTGTGGTTGATAAATCAAGAGTTAGCTCATCTCCAAAGTCGTAATCATGTTCAGCTTTTGGTCTATTTGTGTACATGGTATGCGCATCAACTCTCCATGTTGGGTCTAGCATCTGTGAAAAACCAAGTGAGAGTTTATACTCAGCAGTACCTGTTCCCATCTGTGTAGGCATAGGAGTATTTATCCCTATTGCAAAAGGAGGTGCTTTTTTAAATCCGCTGTCAGTTGAGCCCGTTGGTAGTTTTACTCCAGCCCCGATGGAGAGTTGATAGCCATAAGTTGCCATTGGCATGACGACATATTTTCCCATCACGACTATATCGCCTATGCCACTGTTGTCAATTGCTACTTCATTTGGTCCTAATTTTGCGGTGGCTTTTATCTGTTTGTAGGGAATCATAACAGCTATATCTGCATTTTTAGCAACTCCATATCTAAGTCCTAGTAGTGTTACATTTGCAGTTGCATCTAGTTGTTCTCTGTTTTTAACTTCATCTGTACCGTTAAACATACTATCTCTTTTCAAATATATATGTTTGATTCCTGCAACTACTTTACCCTCTGGCACTACCATCGCACCAGCTTTTGAGTTTACTCCCGGTATAGCTTGGGCATTTAAAATCGTAGCCACACTAACTACTGACATCAATAAAATTTTCTTCATTCTTTTCCTTTTGTAATAATAATCATTTTCAAAAAAGAATAGTAGCAAAGTTAAGCTTAAATGGAAACGATAACGACTTCCATTTAAGAACAAACTAAGTTTACTTATAGCAAAATCATTTTTGAATTTGCTATTTATATTTTAAATTGGAAAATGATGGCTTTGGAGTCA
>JAOZKZ010000203.1 GCA_029935075.1 Campylobacterales bacterium | reverse complement strand
CCAATATCACACAGTTAAACTCACTAGAGTCAAACTTCAAACAGAGCATCGTAAATGATCAAAACTCTCGTATCACCTACAACGGAAAGATGTATGCTACGAAACAGAACAATCAAGCACTTTGGGTCTATACAAGCCCTATTGAGAAGAAGATTTATTACAAAGATGGAAGTATTGTTATAATCGAGCCAGAATTAGAGCAAGTCATCTTTGCAAAACTCTCTAAAGTACCAAATGTTTTAAGCCTTTTAAACAGTGCAAAACAAATCTCTGCTGATAAATTTGAAACGAATTTTAACAATGTAAAATATACGATTGCTACAGATGGGAATAAAATTAAAAGTATCGCTTATACAGATGAGATACAAAATAGAGTAACGATAGAGTTTAACGCTCAAAAGACAAATGAGCATATAGATGGAAGTATGTTTGTTTACTCAATCCCTGAAGACTACGATATATTAGAGCAATAATGTAGGGTGGATGAAATCCACCAACCTACATAAATTCTACCCTCTTCTCCAACTTCTTATTGGACCTACATCAACATGTACAAAGTTTGAACCAGGATAATACCCTACTCCACCACCTTTAAGACCAATAGCAGTATCTCTTAGTTTTCTTAGACTCACCCCTGGCATATAAATATCAACAGCTTGTCCACTAATGTGATAACTCTCTTTAGCAACACCACGCATAGAGCGTCTTAGTTTTGCATTTGTCTTTTCGCTTCTGTAGCCAGAAACGATATTGAATCCTTTGTCTAGTCCAACATGGAGATTGATATCATATAAAAGATTGATGAGATCAACATCAATTCTAGTAATCTCTTTTGCTCTATAATCGATAAAAGCTTTATTGACTTCAAAAAGCCCTCTTAGCTTGTAACAATCTTTTTCATAAAACTCAGCGTTATATGACTTTCTCTCATGGACATTACGCAGTTTTAGCGTTTTGACCTCTGAACTATCCGCAAACAACTCCTGTTGAGTTATGATTGCACCACCAGCCATTACAGCTGATTTCTTTAAAAAACTTCTTCTTGAAACTTGGACAGTTTTAGCATTGCTTATTATGTCATTCTCCAAAAAACGCTCCCTTTAAATATAATTATTTTAAAATTCAGTCGAAATGTTACACTAAAATAGTAAACGAAACAAGAAAAATAAAAATTAATTGTATTTTTCAAGGAAAAATTTACCATTTCAGCCCTAATTTCCTAGTTTTTAAGTAATTTTTGCTGTATTTTGTCATATCCATAGATATCTTTACCAAAATTCACTCCACCATCTTCATCTACAAAAGCGGTATAATACCTCACATATACAGGAATTTTCTCATTTAAGCTCAATGATCTATTCTCTCCAGTATCTAGTTTTGACTTGATACTATCATAAGGACTTCCTAAATAACTATCTGACACAAACTCCAAAAGTTTTTGTGGATTGTGTAGTCTGATACAGCCATGACTGAAAGCACGCACCGATTTTTTAAATAGTTTTTTGCTTGGTGTATCATGCATATATACAGCATGACTATTTGGAAACATAAACTTCACAGTCCCAAGGGGATTTCTCTTTCCTGGACTTTGAATTATATTATAGGGAACTATGCTCTGCTCATCATACTCTAACCAATCAACATCAAAAGACTCAATCTCTTTTCGTCGTTTTCTACTCCAACTATCATACACCTTATAATCTCTGTCTTCTAGATAATATGGATCTTCTTGAAGCTTAATGAGCATCTCTTTTACAACGATAGAGTTTGGTACACTCCATGTAGGGTTTAGCACAACATAAGACATATTTGCCTGAAATATCGGTGTAGGGTTCTTTTTCTTACCTACGATAACACGAGCCTTTAATAACTCCCTATCATAATCCATAAACCGCATCATAAATTCTGGAATATTTACTATTATATGGCGATAGTCAAAATCATCACTCTCCCAACGAGCACGCTCTAAATTTAATTTTATCTTTGCTAACCGTTTTTTTAATGGTACATTTAATGCATTTCGCGTAGTAGAATTTAAAACCCCTGAAGGCCATAGTCCAACACGCTTTTGAAATCGCTTAAGTGCCTCTTTAAGTTCATTATCAAATTTTTTATCTTCCACATCAGCAAAGTCAAGATCTTCACTTTGGTTTAGACGAATCCGAAGCTGCACGACTCTATCTGATACCCCTCCAAGCTTCAAGTTTTTACCTTTAGATATTTTTTGAAAACCACCTTGAGCTTCAATACTCTTATATCTATGATAAACATCTTTTAATCTATTGTAAATCTCATTTGTAGGAGCCAAAGCAAATAATGCATCGATCAACCTTCCAGAAGATCGTGATTGTTCTAACAAATCTATATAGTTATGCTTCGTTGCACTTTTTTCCCAACGATAGTTGATATCTTCATTTTGACTTTTTCGATTGAGGATATTATAAAATGCCGTATAATCAATTTGACTCTCAACCATATCTTTGGCAAGTGTTAAAAATGCATCACTTAAAAGGATATCAAGCTTTGTAGCAGCAAGATTATAATCCCTATCATCAAACAAAACCCCATTTGACATCTTTTTATAAATAAATTCTATATCATTTAAATGGTACTTATTTGAGTTTAAGCCTTCACCTTCTGCTCTTTTTATCGCTTCTATCATATCTGCAATATCACTATTTAATATCTTAGTATCATCAAACCAGTAAAGATTGTTACCATTTTTTTCATAGAGTGCTAGTACACTCTGTTTAGCAAAAAGTTTTTCTACTTTATATATGCCATAACTTTGCTCTGTTAACATACCAATTAAGTAACTTTTTTTAACACTATCACTATTGTGAAGTGCTCCTAAAGAATGCGTCCAATCTGAATGAAGTGTGAATTGAAATATGAACAATAAAGATAAAAATATTTTAGAGATCTTATGCATAGTACCTTAGCCAATTGAATTATTTAAATTTAAAATAAAGATAATAAATTAATTTCTATAAGAGTTTGCTGAAAGCTAACACAGAGTTAATGCTACTCCTTCTCGAAGTCCATCATCTATCACTAAAACTTCATCAAAGCAAAAAAGTTTTACAATTTCCACAAACATCAAAATACCAGCAATTATCAAATCATCTCTACCCACTCCAACCCATTTTATCCGTTCTTGTTCACTCATATCCAAAAGTTGTTTTAAAGCATCCTCTATTTGCACTACAGATAAAATAGTCCCATTAATCTTCTTATAATCATAACTCTCATAATCTAAACCATGTAAAAAAGAAGCCACTGTTGTGGGAGTTCCAGCTGTCGCAACAAACACTTTTGGTTTTTTTACACTTTTGGCAAACGCTCTTAAAGGTTCAAACTCTTTTTCAATCCCCACTTCTATATTTGATAGAGAATACTTATCTACAATCGTAACAATTCCAACATCAAAACTCTTATCATGCTCTTTCAATATAAGCTCTGTCGAACCACCACCTAAATCCATGATAATATAATCATCACTTACATGAGCCTCGATAGCTCTTCTGACATAAAAAGCCTCTTTTTTGCCATCTATGATTTCTATCTTTAATCCCGTTTCATTAAAAATACGATTTAAAACTTCATCGCTATTTGTAGCTTTTCGCATCGCTGCCGTGGCAACCGCTTTTGCATTTAACAAATCAAACAACTCTTTAGCTTCATGTATGGCAGAAATAACTCTTTGTATCGCTTTATCATTTATCTTTCTAGTATGGGCTATCCCTTCAGCAGTTTTAACAATTTTTTCAAACTCTCTAATTCGCTCTTTTGTATCACAATCAATCTCAACAACACGAAAAGTATTTGACCCTAAATCACAAGCTATCATG
>JAOZKZ010000202.1 GCA_029935075.1 Campylobacterales bacterium | reverse complement strand
TCTTTTCTTGTTCCTGATTTTAAGATACTCATCGCAGGGTAAATTCTTCTATCAGCTACATATCTGTTTAGGACAGTTTCTGAGTTTCCTGTTCCTTTGAACTCTTCAAAGATAACTTCATCCATTCGGCTTCCCGTTTCGATAAGCGCTGTTGACATGATTGTTAGACTTCCTCCAAATTCGATATTTCTAGCAGCTCCAAAAAATCGTTTTGGTTTGTGAAGGGCATTTGCATCAACACCACCACTCAGTACTTTTCCGCTTGATGGTGTAACTGTGTTATAAGCTCGTGCAAGTCTAGTGATAGAATCAAGTAGGATTACAACATCTTTTCCCATCTCTACCATTCTTTTGGCTCTCTCTATCACAAGCTCTGCCACACGGACATGGTTTGCAGGTGGGAGGTCAAAAGTTGAGCTAAATACTTCTCCTTTGACTGAGCGTTGCATGTCTGTTACCTCTTCAGGTCTCTCATCTACAAGTAGGACTAAAAGTACCATTTCTGGATGGTTTTGCGTAATTCCATGTGCTAACTCTTTTAAAAGTTCTGTTTTACCTGTTCTTGGAGGTGCAACGATAAGTCCCCTTTGTCCTTTTCCTACAGGAGCAAAAAGGTCAAGCACACGACCTGTTAGTTTTAGTGGACTGTACTCTAGTTTAATTTGTTCTGTTGGATAAAGAGGTGTGAGGTTGTCAAAAAGTGGTCTGTTTCTACTATCTGCCATTGGCAAGTAGTTAATAGCTTCGATTTTTAAAAGGGCATAATATCGCTCTTGATCTTTTGGAGGTCTTACTTGCCCCGTAACAATATCTCCAACTCTTAACGCAAATTTTCTAATTTGTGTAGCGGAAACATAAGCATCACTACTACTGTTACTAAAATCTGCATCAATGGCTCTTAAAAATCCAAAACCATCATTGGCAATTTCTAAAATACCAGTAAAGAGGATAAAACCACCCTGTGTAACTTGTGACTTTAAGATTTCAAAAATCAAATCTTGCCGTTTTAGTTGGTGTGGATTTTCAACTTTTAGTTCATCAGCGATGGTTAAAAGTTCTTCAAGAGGCTGTTGTCTAAGCTCTTCAATGCGATGACCGCTTACGGGAATATGAGTTCTAGTTTTATTATTATTTTTATGTTGTCTAGGCTTTTGCGGGGGTTTTGTATTTGGTGATTTATCCATGTTCTCTCTTTTGGAATTTTTATGTTTAATGTAGTGTTTTTCTAATGATGTAAATAGTAGCATAGAAAAAGTAAGTAATGACATTCTATCTAAAGATAATTAAATTTGTCAAGTCAAAAGTAAAAATTATCTATAATAAGCATTATTTATTAGAGGGTAGGGCATTTAATTGGGGAAAATCGCATGTGACCATTGTGGACTTGAGTTCGAAAAAGATGTTTTGATAGAAGAAGAGGGTAGTGATAAAACGCTCTATTTTTGTTGTAACGGCTGTCAGGGGGTCTATCATCTTCTCAAAGATGAAGGATTAGATAGTTTTTATGAAAAAGTAGGGAATGTAAAACTCGACCCAGCATCTGGCATTTCAGAAGATTTAGAGAAGTTTGACCATGAAGGGTTTGCTAAAAAGTATATTGTAGAAAAAGATGGATTTTCTTCTGTTAGTCTCATTATTGATGGAATTCACTGCTCAGCTTGTGTCTGGCTCAATGAAAAAGTGCTACATAAAACAGATGGAATTATAGAAGCAGATATAAACTACACAAATCACAAAGCAAAAGTGGTTTGGGATGGTTCAGTTATAAAACTCTCAGGAATTATCCAAAAGATTCAATCTATCGGCTACAATGCTTATCCATATGATGCAAGGGCTCAAGAAGAGCGAGCTAATAAGGCTAGAAAAGATTACTATTCTCGACTTTTAGTGGGTATATTTGGAACCATGAACATCATGTGGCTTGCCATTGCTCAATATGCTGGTTACTTTGGTGGCATCGCAGATGATATGAAAAATGTTTTAAATATTGCAGAGTTTGTTTTGGCGACACCCGTTTTGTTTTATACTGGCTGGGTCTATTTTAAAGGTGCTTATTTTGGACTAAAGAATCGTTTTATCAATATGGACTTTTTAGTGATTACTGGAGCGGTACTAGCTTATGTTTACTCTATATATGTGATGGTCACTGGTGTTGGAGAAGTTTATTTTGATTCAGTTGTTATGATTATCACTTTTATCTTTGTGGGAAAATATCTGGAAGTGTTGAGTAAGAAAAAAGCAATTGATACATTAGATACCATGACAAGTTCTATCCCTACGGAAGTGGTAGTTATAAAAGGTTCTGAAAAACTTCTTGTTAGTGTTGAAGAGATAGAAATTGGGGATATTATAGAGATAAAACCTGGTGAGAAAATTGTAATTGATGGATCTATCATAAGTGGAGAGGGTTCAGTTGATGAGTCTAGTTTGAGTGGTGAATCTAAACCTATATATAAAAAAGTAGGAGATGAAGTGATAAGCGGATGTCTAAATTTAGATAGTGTTATTCGCTATCGCTCTTCAAAATCGTTTAGTACCTCCATGTTATCTACTATTGTGACGCTTCTTGAAGACTCTATCACTAAAAAGCCGAAAATTGAGAAGTTGGCAAATGAGATTTCAGGTCATTTTTCTGTTGTGATTTTGCTTTTGGCTGTTGCTACTTTTGCGGGTTGGTATATGAGTGGTGCTGGGTTTGAAAAAGCACTTATCATCTCTATCTCTGTTATCGTTATCGCATGTCCATGTGCTTTGGGATTGGCGACTCCTGTGGCTACTCTTATCGGACTTGGTGTTGGGGTGAAGAGAGGTATATTGTTCAAAGAAGCAACTTATCTAGAGACTATGGCAAAAAGTGATGTGTTATTGTTGGATAAAACAGGAACCATTACAGAGGGGAAACCTGATGTAGTACATCACAAAGTATATAAAGAGTTTGATACCAATCTTCTCTATTCACTTGTGAAGAGTTCATCTCATCCTATTAGTAAAGGGATTGCAAGGTTTTTGCCAAAAGATTCAAATGAGTACGCTTTAACAAATTCTAAAAATATTGAAGCTAGAGGGATTGAGGCAGAGTTTGAGGGGAAAAAACTATATGGAGGAAATTTACGGCTTTTAGAAGAGAGAGGTGTAGCGTTAGAAATGGATAGTGAAAACTCTCTCTTTGCATTTGTTATCGATAATGAAGTTGTTGCTGTTTATGAGCTTAGAGATCGTGCGAAAGAGGATGCAAAAGAGAGTATTGCTTATTTTCAAAAGATGGGCTTTGAGGTGGCTATGTTAACTGGTGATAATGAAAAAGTAGCAAATAGTATCGCCAAAGAAGTTGGAATACAAAAGATTTATCACTCCCTTTATCCACAAGACAAAGCAGATATCGTAGATAGTTACCATACACAAAAAAGAGTGGTTGTGATGGCTGGAGATGGGATAAATGACGCTTTAGCACTTTCAAAGAGTGATATTGCGATTGCTATGGGAAGTGGTTCGGATATCTCGATAGATGTTAGTGATATCGTACTTTTGGATGATAAAATGAGCTCTTTGAGTGAAGCTTTAAAACTGAGCCGAAAAACCTATAGAAATGTAAAACAGAATTTAGCAGGTTCACTTGTTTATAATCTTCTTACAGTACCATTAGCAATGGCAGGATATGTGATACCGTTGGTGGCGGCACTCTCCATGTCGCTTAGTTCATTGTTGGTTGTTGCCAATGCAGTACGTATAAAAAGGGGATTTAATGAGTAGTAGCATAGTTGCTTTGATGATAGGGGTTTCAACCTTTTTAGGAGTTATTGGACTTTTTGGGCTTCTCTGGGGTCTTAAAACAGGACAGTTTGATGATGAGAATAAATTTTTAGATGGTGT
>JAOZKZ010000201.1 GCA_029935075.1 Campylobacterales bacterium | reverse complement strand
ATAAGACCTAAAAAGATATTTATCACAATTAGATAATGCGAAACTAGCCGAACATTATCCCGTGCCGCTCCAGATTCACTTGCTAAACAACTTTTTTTAGCCTCTAAAATTTTATAAAAACTAAAAATCGTATTAAAAAACATAAAAATCCATAAAGCCTCTTTTGTGTTAATTATCGTAGCCAAAAGTGGATCTTTATCAGCATAAGAAGCCCCAATAGCGATAATCACACCAGAGATAACAAGAATAATTGAGACCACTAAAATGAGATTCATAAGTCTTCTAAGAGTTCTTAAAGAGGTGCGAATCATAAGCTTTTCATTTGGAATTTGCTTGATTGATGGATAAGTCGATGCGATATAACCTATCATCGAACCCAGCCAAATAACAGCACTTATGATATGTAGTGGTAAAATTATACCTGAGTAGTTATGGTAAAATTCATTCAAGAGAGTTGACTTTTTACAAACTCTTTTGATTTTTCAACCGCTTCTAAAATCTTTGAGACATCTTTCCCACCAGCTTGTGCAAAATCATCTCTTCCACCTCCACCACCACCTAAAATCGGAGCAATCTCTTTTATCCAAGCACCAGCTTTTATATTGGCATTTTTAACTCCAGCGGCAAGCATGACTTTATCACCCTTTTTTTGTAACAACATGACTGCCAAAGAGTCGTTTTTGTTTTTAAGCTCATCTATCATCTCTTTGATATCCCCAGCTTCAACAATCTCTACAACTACTTCTGTATCGCCAATTTTTTGAGAAACCAACTCTTTTTTACCAACTTTTTGAAGTGCTTTAATCTCAGCTTTCAAAGAGTGAACTTCATCTTTCAATCTTTTAATTCCAACCATCGGGTCTTTATTTTTAACCTCTTGTGAAACTTTTTCAATATCAGCTCTAAAAGTTTTTGCAAGTTCTAATGCACTCTTAGAACAGACTGCTTCTATCCGTCTAACTCCAGCACTAACTCCACTCTCTTTTGTGATAAAAAATGCCCCTATTTGTGAAGAGTTTTCTATATGTGTTCCTCCACAAAGTTCAAGACTTACATCTCCAACTGAAACAACACGGACTTCATCGCCGTACTTTTCCCCAAAAAGAGCCATGGCTCCACTATTTTTTGCCTCTTCAACATTCATAACTTCTGTTTTGACATTTATCGCTTTTAAAACTGCATTGTTAACAAAATCTTCAACTTTTGAAATCTCTTCACTACTCATTGCTTTTGGGTGAGAAAAATCAAATCTAACTCTTTTATGGTCATTCAAACTTCCAGCTTGTGAAACATGGCTTCCCAATATCTCTTTTAATGCTGAGTGTAAAAGATGAGTAGCTGTGTGATGTCGTGCAATTTCAGCTCTTTTATCATCAACAATTGCTTGAACCTTATCTCCCACTTTTATCTGTGAAGTTACTTCAACATTGGAAAGATTTAAATCAAAAAATTTCTTTGTATCAAGAACTTTTGCAATTTCTTTTAGAGTTCCCTCATCTCCAACTTGTCCACCACTTTCAGCATAAAACGGAGTCTCTTCTAAAAATACCCAACCCTTTTCGCCACTTTCTAAACTCTCAACTCGTTTAAATGAGTCATCCAAAAGTGCTAAAACTTTTGTCTCTTGATTTAAGTTTCCATATCCACTAAACTTATTTGTTCCAAACTCTTCTAAAAGACTTTTAAAATCCCCACTTGAAGCGGCATCTCCACTACCTTTCCATGAAGCTTTTGCACGAGTTCTTTGCTCCGTCATAAGACGGTCAAACTCAGCACTATCAACACCCATGGACTTTTCACGAAGCATATCTTCTGTTAAATCTAAAGGAAATCCAAAAGTATCATAAAGTTTAAAAGCAACCTCTCCACTAAAAATATCTCCCGTATTTTCAAGCTCTTGCTCAAAAAGTGCCAATCCAGAAGCGATAGTCTTTAAAAATCGCTTCTCTTCTAAACGGATAAGCTCTTTTACATTTTCAGCTTTTTCACTTAGGTATGGGTATTGTTCACTCATAGTGGAATTTAAAACATCAACAAGTTTGTACATAAAAGGCTCTCTAATTCCCAAAAGGTAACCATGTCGAACTGCTCGTCTTAAAATTCGTCGAAGAACATATCCACGCCCTTCTTTGTCAAAGTTTACACCTTGAGCTAACAGAAATGAAACTGCACGAATATGGTCTGCAATTACTCTAAAACTTGCACCCTCTTCATAGTTATAAGCCACACCTGAAATCTTAGAAACTTCCTCGATAAGAGGCATAAAAAGTGAAGTGTCATAATTACTAATCTTCCCCTCTTTTATCGCGATAACTCGTTCAAGCCCCATGCCTGTGTCGATTGAGGGTTTTGGAAGAGGATTTAAAGTACCATTTGCATCTCTTTCATACTGCATAAAAACAAGATTCCAAATCTCTAAAAACCTATCACCCTCTCCTCCCATTTTATCTTCAGTAGAGTTAAAATGTTCAGCTCCTTGGTCATAAAAAATTTCACTACAAGGTCCACATGGTCCAGTATCTCCCATCTGCCAAAAGTTATCTGCATCACCAAGTCTCATAATTCTATCAGCCGATATATGCTTTTTCCACAACTCTTCTGCTTCATCATCTGAGTCATGAACCGTAACCCAAAGTTTATCAGCAGGAATCTCTAAAACCTCAGTTATAAATTCCCATGCATAAGCAATAGCTTCTTCTTTAAAATAATCCCCAAAAGAGAAATTTCCAAGCATCTCAAAAAGTGTATGATGGCGGTTTGTGTATCCTACATTTTCCAAATCATTATGTTTTCCACCTGCCCTTAAACAGACTTGTGAACTTGTTGCTCTTGGCGGATTTGGAGCTGGAATATCACCTGTAAAAATATTTTTAAAAGGCACCATTCCAGCATTATTAAATAGCAGCGTTGCATCATCAGGTACTAGCGGAGCACTCTCAATGATTTTGTGATTTTTTTTCTCAAAAAAGTTTAAAAATTCAGCACGAATATCCATATCAACATTTCCTTGTGTAAACTAGAGATATTTTATCGAAAAAGTATAAAATCTACGATTTCTTTGGCTCCATGTGGCTTTATAAGTTCTTTTAAACCATGACTCATACTTTGTAAATCACAATTAAAAACCATGTCCAAATCTTTTTCACTCAAATCATTTTCTCTTTTAACAAACGAAAGATTCTTCTTCGCTAAAAAATCAGCATTATAAAACTGATGGTCAGCTGCTGCATAGGGGTAAGGAATATACAAAGCTGGTAAGTTAGAAGCACAAAGCTCCCACAGAGTACTAGCACCTGCTCGACAAATTGCAAAATCTGCCTCTTTTATCTTTGCTTCAAGTTCTGTTGAAAAAGCAAACAGTTCAACTTTTATTTGATTTTTTTCATAAAACTTTTGCAATTTTTCTTCATCTCTTGTTCCACATTGATGGATGATTTTGATATTTTTCTCTTTTAACTTAGGTACAATTTTCATAGCAAACTCATTTATCGCTGTTGCCCCTTGTGAGCCACCTAAAAAGATAATTGTTTTTATCTCATATCTTACTCTTGCATCTTGAAAAAATATCTCTCGTACGGGATAAGAGGAAACCGGCGATTCCTTTAAGTATGAAGAAAAAATAGCTTCTGTTTTGGATTTTAAAAGTTTATTTAACTTTCCTAAAACTGCATTTTGTTCATGGATATAGAGTTTTTTGGAGAACATGACAGAAGCAAATGAAGCAGGTGCAGCAGAATATCCACCAACTGAGAAAACAGCATCTATTTTATGCTTTTTGAATATAGCTCTACAGTTAAAAGCTGATTTTATAATTTTTGAGAGTGAGAGAATTTTTCCTAGATATTTTTGGTTTACAACACCAGAGGTTTCAAAAAAGTACTTCTCG
>JAOZKZ010000051.1:6142-12344 GCA_029935075.1 Campylobacterales bacterium | reverse complement strand
TTTCTCCTTCACCTTGGATAATAAAATCAGCTTTATCAAAATTTACACGAAAGGGCTGATGACTCGCCTCTGGTCCTCCAAGTACAATTTTTGTTTCGGGAGAAACTTTTTTAATTACTTCGATAAGATCTCGAACATCTTCTACATTCCAAATATAAACACCAATCCCTATAATTGTAGGCTTATGGAGTAAAATTTTCTCCGCTAAAGTTTGGACTTGTTCATGTATGACAAACTCTAAAATCTCCGCTTTTTCTTGAAGTTCTTTTAAATTTGCGTAAAGGTATCTAAGACCAATGGCAGTATGTGTGTATCGTGAATTTATTGCAACGAGTAGGATTTCTTTCATTTGAAGAGGGTAACATTTCTTTGTTTAAAAAGGTAAAGTTAGTTTAGAAATATAAGATAATTATTAAATATATTTAATAATATGAAAAATTTAATTAATATATTTAATATATCATGATAAAATACAAAATGTTTTAACTAAGGAGCATCTTATGAAAAAATTAGTTTGGATGGTAATCCCTTTATATCTTAGCATGTCAGTAGCAGGTGAGAAACAAAGTTTTGAAGAAGCATACTCTAAAATCAAAAAGAGTATGTATAAGAAAGTTTTGAAAAAAACTACTGTAAAAGATTTAGAAAGTATCAAAAAGCCTTCAATTTTAGGAAGTGTTGATACCTCTGTTTATGCTAAAAATATCGTATTAAGTAGTGACAATACGGTTGCATTTATCGCAGATTCAAGATCAGGGCTTCAGATTGCAGATATCAAGGATGCAAAAAAAGCAAAAATTATCTCTTCGGTTGCTACTGCTGATTCTGCATTGGATTTGGTACTCTCAAATGATAATGAAACTGTTTTCATAGCAGATCAAGATGCTGGTGTACAGATTGTTGATGTAAGTGATATAGAAAATCCAAATATTATAGCCTCGATACCAACTCTAGGTTCTGCAAAAAGTATCGCTATCTCAAAAGATAACAACTCTATTTTTGTAGCTGATGACTCTTATGGGATTCAAGTGATAAATGTTTCGGATATCTATTATCCCAAGATAATAGCCCATTTAAATATCTCTGGAGTTGCTGAAGATATAGCATTATCAGATGATGGACGGTTTGCATATATTGCAAATGGTATAGAGGGTGTTAGAGTTGTTGATATACAGAATCCTTCCTCTCCTAGAGTGATAGCAATTCTAGATATGCCAAGCCATGCCGTGGGTGTGACACTTTCAAAAGATAACCGTAGACTTTTTGTTGCAAATTATGAAGAGGGTGTACAAATTGTTGATGTCCATTACGCTTATGCTCCTAAAATCATAACTTCTATAAAAACACCCAGCCATGCACTTAGCGTTACACTCTTAGATAATGGTAAACAAGCACTAATTGCAGATGAAAAAGCAGGCATGCAGATAGTTGATATCAGCAACATCCACAATCCAAAAATAACAGCAAAACTAGATACTAAAAGTCAAGCACAAAGCATAACTTTAACAGATGATAATAAAAAAGTTCTTATTGCTGATGGTTGGTCTGGTATTCATATCGCTGATATAAGTGCTTTAGATAAGTTGTTTTAAATACTTTGCAACCGCATCTTCATCATTGGTATGAGGTAAAACTTCGGTTGCAATATCTTTAAGTTCATCAATGGCGTTTAAAACGGCTATTTTCTTATCCGCCATTTTAAACATCCCTATATCATTATGACTATCCCCAAAAACAGTTGTTTTATGATTTTCAAAACCTTCCATTGCATGTAAGGCTTTTAATGCATGTGCTTTATCGCCATTTGGGTGTAAAAGTGTTAAAAAATACCCATCAAGATAGGGATCTTTGGAAAATTTTATCTCAATATTTTTACCAAATTTATCTTCAAATTCATCTTTGAGAGCTGTGAGTGACTCTTTTTTCCCAATATAAACAGTTTTAACATTTTCTTTTAGAGGATTGAGTTTGGTTTGGAGTTGTAACCTTTTATCTGTTTTATACTCATTTATAAGCTCTTGTTGCAAGAGGTTGAGGTTTTTTGAGTATCGAAATCGCTCAATTCCCTCACCGTCTATACCAATTACAAAAGGTTCTATTTTATGTTTTCTTCCAATTTGTATCGCTTCTTGTGTGGTCTGCTCATCTATGGCATGTAAGAGTAGTATCTCTCTCTTGTTGGAGATAATCATAGCCCCATCCATGACAATTAACGGATGATTGAGCTGTAGGTCTTGAAGCAGTTCCAAACTTTTTGGACCACTTCTTGCGGTTGCGATGGTTAGTTTTATACCATTTTGGGTGAGTGTGTTCCAAACATGTTTGGTAAAATTTGAGATAGTAAGGTCTGTTCTTAAAAGGGTTTTATCTAAATCTGTAATGTATAAATGTTTCATTTAATGATGATATTAAAAATTTAATAAATATTGACGATATAGATATAATTTCTGATAAAATACAAATAATTTAAATTATGAGGAGAGAACATGAAAAAAATATATATAGCTGCATCTATCTTAGCACTTTTAATGATGAGTGGATGTACACAAGAGACACAAAATAAATTGGGTCGTGCGATTCAAAACTGGACTGGAACTGATGGTGTTTTAGAAGTTTATGCTGGAGATAAGTTGGTAAAGCGTTTTATGAAGATTGATAAACTTTCAACTGCTGTAAGTACTGGTGGGGATACAAACCGTCCTTATCGTTTTGGATATGGTATTCTTGATACGAATCTTGATGGCATTGCTAGCAAAGATGAAAAAAGAGTCTATTTTGAGTTTAGTGACTACTCGACTTCATATATCTTTTATGAGAGTCCAACTGGTAAGTAGGTCATATGGAAATTATAGCACTATTTGAAAAATTACTCTCTTTTAAGTCTATTACACCCGATGATGATGGGGCTTTTGATTTTATTGAAAGTCACATGGATGGGTTTGAGGTTAGAAGAATTGATATTGAGGAAGTTAAAAACCTTTTGTTAGTGAAGAGATTTGGTTCTGGTCCTCATCTCTGTTTTGCAGGTCATATCGATGTTGTACCTCCGGGAGATGGTTGGAGTAGTGACCCTTTTGAACCAACACGAGTGGGAGATGAAATCATAGCTCGTGGAACGCAAGATATGAAAAGTGGAGTGGCTGCTTTTTTAAATGCTGCTCTTAACACCAAAGATTTCAGCGGAACACTTTCGATTCTTTTAACAAGTGATGAAGAGGGTGATGCGAAAAATGGAACAGTCAAGGTTTTGGAAATTCTGAAAAATGAGAATTTTTTACCTGATTTTGCTGTCGTGGCAGAACCAAC
The DNA here is from genome assembly GCA_029935075.1 of Campylobacterales bacterium. GTDB lineage: Bacteria > Campylobacterota > Campylobacteria > Campylobacterales > QNZT01 > SZUA-1433. Next base: position 9,038 of record JAOZKZ010000051.1, on the reverse strand, counting down.
ATGTGAGACTATTTTTGGAGATGCTATTAAAATTGGTAGACGAGGTTCTATCAATGGTGTCATCGAAAAGATTGGAACACAAGGGCATGCTGCGTATCCTGAAAAGTCCAAAAATCCTATCCATAAAGTAGCTGGAGTGCTTCCTTACATGGCAGGGGTAAATTTGGATAACGGAGATGATAGTTTTGCACCAAGTCAATTTGTCATCACCGATATCAGAGCGGGCATGGAAGTGACCAATGTCACACCGGGCAAACTCAAAATGATGTTCAATGTTCGAAATTCTACAAAAACAGATAAAAAAACGGTAGAAGAATTTGTTCATAAATACTTTAAAGAGATGGATTATACACTTGTGTTAGACCAAAGTGCAAAACCTTTTGTGACTAACCATAACTCAAAAATTGTAACGCATATTGCTGAGTCAATAAAAGAGGTTACAGGAGTTGAAACAAAACTCTCAACAGCTGGTGGAACAAGTGACGCTCGGTTTTTTGGAGAGTATGGTGTGGATACGGTAGAGTTTGGAGTGATAAATGATACGATTCATGCACCAAATGAGAGAACAACAGTAAAAGAAGTGAAAGATTTAGAAAAAGTCTTTACACACTTAATAGAAAATTTTTCAAAGGAAATAAAATGATAGAGAGTAAGCTCTTATTTGAAGACCAGACGCATGAAGATGATATAAATGGACTTTATGATGCACTGCTACAAGAGGCTAGTGGGGGGAATGTTGGTTATTATGGTTTGCCAGCGATTAATGATGTGGAAAATATAAAAGCATTTTGTAATGATTTTAACTTTGAAAAAAGAGGGATTAAAAATATCGCAGTTTTAGGGATTGGTGGTTCTTCTTTAGGTACAAAAGCGATTGATGCATTACTCGAACATGGTGACAATAGAAATGATATGAATCTTATTTATTTTGAAAATGTTGACCCAAATGAAATTGTTCAAAACTTTAAAAACCTTATCTTTGAAGAGACATTTTTTATTGTGATTTCAAAGTCAGGTGGGACAATTGAGACAACGAGTCATTTAAAGTTTATTTTGCACACTTTTAATATTTCATTAGATAGTGATGCTTTTAAAGAGCATTTTGTTTTTATCACTGATAAAAATTCTCCACTAGATAAGTTTGGTGAAGATTTTGGAGTAAAAAGATTTTATATCCCTCTGAATGTAGGTGGAAGATTTTCAGTTTTTACTGCTGTTGGGCTTTTACCGCTTCATATCTTGGGGTATGATATTGCAAAGTTAATGAAGGGTGCTGGGGCGTTAAAAGAGTCGTTTTTTGCAAAGAAGGAAGATACACTTTGTAAAAAAGCGTATTTTTATGCAACAAACCATGAAGAGATTCCTATCAATGTACTTTTTTCATACTCAAGTGCGTTTAAATACTTTAACGATTGGTATGTTCAGCTTTGGGGAGAGAGTCTTGGAAAAGTTAATATTGATGGTACAAAAGTAGGATTAACGCCGATTGGAATTATCGGTTCAGTTGACCAACACTCATTTTTACAGCTCATCATTGAAGGGGCAGGGGATAAGAGTATTACGATGATAAAAGTTAAAAAATTTGCAAATGATATTGTCATCCCTGATATCTCATTGCCTTATCTTGAAAAAAATGATTTTATCAACAATCACTCATTTACAGAACTTATCAACGCTCAATGTGATGCTACGATGCAAAGTATTATCGATCAAAATATTTCAGTAGATACGATAGAGATTGAAAAATTGGATGAAACTAGTGCTGGTTATATGATATTTTATTATGAGTTATTGACTTCACTTGTAGGGAATCTACTTCGTGTAAATACCTATGACCAACCCGGTGTGGAGCTTGGAAAGGTAATCCTTAAAAAGAAGTTTGAAGTTTGAACCAAAAGTATGTAATCTTCACTGACCTTGATGGCACATTGCTAAATCATGAAGATTACAGTTTTGATGAAGCGAAACCTAGTTTAGCGTATATCAAAGAGAAAGAAATACCGCTTATTTTTACTACAAGTAAAACTAAAAATGAGTGTGAAATACTTCAAAAACAGATGGATATAAAAGCACCTTTTATTGTGGAAAATGGTGCTGCGATTTATTATCCTGATGGCACTATAGAGCAATTAGGTCTTCAACATCCTCAAATCAAAGAGTTTATGGATAGTAAAGTTGACAAATTTCAGATTTTATCTTTTTCAAATATGAAAATAGAGGATATTATGGAGTATACGCTTTTTACATACTCACAAGCCGAATGTTCCCAAAATAGAGATTTTTCAGAACCATTTTTAATCCATGATGAGCGAAGACTTACGGAGCTTGAAGTAGAAGCTGAACATAATGGTTTAAAGATTTTAAAAGGTGGTAGATTTTATCACTGTGTGGGAATAAATCAAGATAAAGGTTTGGCTGTACAGTCTGCTTTACAACATTACCCAAACAGAGTTTCTATTGGTTTAGGAGATAACTATAATGATGTTGCGATGCTCAAAGTTGTAGATATTCCTGTGTTAATTCCCCACCATGAGGGAAGATATATAGATTTTGAGCTTGAAAATCTTATCAAAGCTCCATTCAAAGGAAGTCTCGGTTGGCATGAAGTGTTAAAAAAGATACTTTTATGAGTGATATAGAAGAAATTTTTAACGCTGCAATACAAGCAGTTATGCCAAAAAATATCATTGAAAATAGTGTCTATCTAAAAACTTTAGCAAATCATAAAATCCATCTATTTGGTTCTGGAAAAGCAGCTATAGAGATGGCAAAAGCAATGGAAAAACTTTTTGGTGAAAATATCATTGATGGTTTTGTTGTTGCTCCTTATAGTGATGATAGTTTGAAAAAGGTTGAGGTCTTTGAGAGTTCACATCCTATTCCCTCACAAAAAAGT
>JAOZKZ010000051.1:0-6042 GCA_029935075.1 Campylobacterales bacterium | reverse complement strand
ATCAGTGATGTAATAGGAGATGATTTAGAAGCAATTGGTTCTGCTCCGCTTTATTTTGATAGTTCAACATGTGAAGATGTCAAAAAGGTTTTGCATAAATATGGATTATCTGATAAAATATCACATACATGTTATGAAAGTCCAAAAGAACCAGCGGAAAATATTGAACATCTGATAATTGCAAGTAATAAAATAGCTTTACAATCTGCTTATGAACATGCCTTAACTCTTGGCTACTCATGTGAAATTGTAACTGATTCATTACAAGGAGATGTTAAAATAGTTGCTGATGAGATTGTTGACAGAGTTTTAAAAAGTGATGTTGACGTTCTTCTTTTTGGCGGAGAGTGTACGGTTAATGTGCTAGGAGAGGGCAAAGGTGGCAGAAACCAAGAGCTTTGCCTTCATGTGCAAAAACGAATTAAAGAGTACGAAAATATCACATTTTTAAGTGCTGGTAGCGATGGAATTGATGGAAATAGTGTTGCTGCAGGTGGAATTGTAAATAGTAAATCTTATTGTGATGACATTGATGAATTTTTGAAAAACAATGATTCATACCATTATTTAAAACGAGGTGGTAATCTCTTGGTTACTGGAGCAACAGGAACTAATGTTATGGATATTATGATAGCAATTAAGGAAGCAAAACATGTCTGATTTTTTTCAAAATGGCGTAATAACTACTATCCCAAGACTTGGAAGTCGAAGTATTGAAGATATGGAAGAGGCACTTTTAAAACTTTCAAAGCGTAGAAATATGGTGCTTATACTACCAGCACTTTATAGCGAATTTGAAACGCCAGCTATGAAAGGAATCGTAGAAGAGCTTAAAAAAGTTAACTATCTTTATAAAATTGTTTTAGGACTTGATGGTGCTAATGAGGAGCAATTTAAGTATGTAAAAAACCTTATGTCCTCTCTCCCTACACCTGTGGATGTAATTTGGAATGATGGACCAAGAGTCATGGCTTTGAAAGAGGAGTTAAAAGAGGCTGGTTTTCAAAGTACAGATATTCGAGGAAAAGGGCTTAATGTTTGGATGATGATGGGATATGTTCTATCCGATGAACATGCTTATGCTATGGCGTTGCATGATTGTGATATTGTCAATTATAGTCGCGAAATTCCTGCTCGGCTTTTTTATCCGATAGTGCATCCTGCTTTTGATTTTGAGTTTAACAAAGGGTATTACTCTAGGGTTACTGATAAACTTCATGGGCGTGCTACAAGACTATTTTATACACCATTGCTCAAGTCACTTGAAAAGGTATTTGGAAAGAGTAGATACTTGGATTATATGGGAAGTTTTCGATATGCACTTTCAGGTGAGTTTGCATTTGTACGAAGTTTAGCTCGTGGTCTTAGAATCTCTCCAACATGGGGGCTTGAAGTTTCAACGTTAAGTGAAGTTTATCACAACACTTCAAAAAAACGGATTTGTCAATCAGAAATCATGGAAACCTATGAGCATAAACATCAAGACCTTGGAAGTGAAGCTGGTGGTGGTGTCTCTAAGATGACCAAAGAGATTGCAGAGACTATTTTTCGTATCATGTCACAAACTGGTGTAGTTTTTTCAAACTCAAAGTTTAAATCATTACTTGCCACTTATTTTGAAGAGTCTCGTCATGCGATAACGCAGTATAGCTCTATTTCAGAAGTTAATGGATTGGCATATGATAGACAAAAAGAGATTGCTGCTGTTGTTGAATTTACAGACTCTTTGGGTTTAGCAAATGAGGATTTTAATGAAAACCCGATGGGTGTTCCTGCACTTTCTGCTTGGACTGCTGTAAGGTCGGTATTACCAAGTTTTACTTATCAGTTTAAAGAAGCTGTCATGTTGGATAAAAATGATTGAGAGATTAGAGAGACTTTATAGTAAAGAAGATGCTAAAAGTGCACTAGAAAAGATTGAAAAATTAGAAGAGCGATATAAATCCCTTATAATATCATCTCCTTATGAGATGAGTGAAAAAGATGTTATCTTGATTACGTATGGAGACCAAGTTGTAAAACCTAGCGAAGGGCCTTTGGTAACGCTAAAACACTTTTTAGATCACTATATCAAGGGCATTATCAATACGGTGCATATCTTGCCATTTTATCCCTACTCATCTGATGATGGGTTTTCTGTTATTGATTATAAAGATGTTTCGCCTCGTATGGGCTCATGGAAAGATATCGAGAGTTTGAGAGAAAATTATAGACTCATGTTTGATGGTGTTATCAACCATATCTCACAATACTCTTTTTGGTTTAAAAGCTTTTTGGCAAATGATGAGAAATATGCAAACTTTTTTACAGAAGTTGATCCCGCTGTAGATTTGTCTAAAGTTGTGCGTCCACGAACGCTTCCTCTAATCTGTGAGTTTGAAGATGAGGATATGAAACCTCGTTATATCTGGACAACATTTTCTAAAGATCAAGTTGATTTGAATTATGCAAACTACAGAGTTTTAATCGCTGTTTTAGATGCACTTCTTTTTTATATACAAAAAGGTGCAACTCTGATAAGGTTAGATGCGATTGCATTTGTTTGGAAAGAGATAGGGACAAATTGTATCCATCTTCCACAGACGCATGAGCTGATACAGTTGATGCGAGAGGTTATTCATAAAATTGCACCAGAGGTTATCATCATCACGGAAACCAATGTACCTCATGATGAAAATGTATCCTATTTTGGGAGTGGAGAAGACGAGGCACAGATGGTTTATAACTTTGCCCTTCCTCCACTTGTAGCACACTCTATTCTAAAAGCTGACTGCACCGCTATGACAAAATGGGCAAAATCTTTAACACTTCCAAGTGATAAAGTCTGCTTTTTTAACTTTACAGCCAGCCATGATGGATGTGGCGTGAGACCCGTTTCAGGGCTTATAAGTGATGAGGAATTAAATGATTTAGTTCAAAGTGTTGAGAATCATGGTGGATTTGTTTCGTACCGTTCGACTAATGGAAATCAAAAAACGCCTTATGAACTAAATGCAAGTTATATAGATATCATCTCTAATCCAAATGAAAATTTAGAAACAAGGGTAAAGAAGATGATGCTTTCTCAAGCTGTTTCTTTAGCCATGCCTGGAGTGCCTGGAGTTTATTTTCACTCATTAGTGGGTTCTGTTAGTGATGTTGATGGCGTAAAGCGGACGGGAGTGCTGAGGTCTATAAATAGAGAGAAGTTAAATTATGATATTTTGACTAAAGAGTTAAATATACTTGGAAATATTCGTGCTATAATTTATAAAAATTATAAAGAACTTTTATCTATCCGTAAAAATGAGAGAGCATTTAACCCTTATGCAAAGTTTTCTTTTTTAGATTTGGATGATTCACTTTTTTGTGTTAGAAGAGTTTCCCCTGATGAAAAAGAGGAGATTTTAGCAATTAATAATTTTGCCGATAATAGAGTTACATGTATTCTTCCAGATTTTGTAGGAAGTGAGGCATTTAATCTTATTAAAAATCAGAAAATAGTAGATAAAAGTATAGAGATAGAGCCATATCAAGTTTTATGGATTAAATATAAAAAGGAAGAAAAATGATTAAAAAATGTCTATTCCCCGCTGCTGGATATGGAACGAGATTTTTACCAGTTACTAAGGCAATGCCAAAAGAGATGTTACCAATCTTAACAAAACCACTCATTCAGTATGGTGTTGAAGAGGCTGTTGATGCTGGCATGGATACGATGGCAATTATCACAGGGCGTGGAAAAAGAGCCATTGAAGATCATTTTGATATTTCATATGAATTAGAGCATCAGATAAAAGATACTTCAAAAGAGCCACTTCTCTCCGAGATTCGAAAATTGATTAAAAAATGTACTTTTACCTATACACGACAAATTGAGATGAAAGGTTTAGGTGATGCAATATTAAAAGGAAATGCACTCATTGGGCATGAGCCTTTTGCGGTTGTTTTGGCTGATGATTTGTGTATCAATCAAGAGGGTGCTGGAGTTCTTGAACAGATGGTTAAGCTTTATGAGAAGTATAAATGCTCAATCGTAGCAATCATGGAAGTTCCAGAAGATCAAACTTATAAATATGGTGTAATTGATGGTAAAGAGATAGAAGATGGAGTATACATGGTTTCAAACATGGTAGAAAAACCAGAACCCAAAGAGGCTCCCTCAAATCTTGCAATTATCGGTAGATATATACTCACACCTGATATTTTTGATGTAATCAAAAATACAAAACCAGGAAAAAATGGAGAACTTCAAATCACCGATGCTTTGATGAACTTGGCTAAAAATGGAATGGTGTTAGCCTATAAATTTAAAGGACAACGATTTGATTGTGGAAGCGTAGATGGCTATGTTGAAGCGACAAATTATCTATATAAACTAGAAAACAAGAAATAGAATAAAAAAAGAAAGATTGTAAAGTTAATCTAAGGGCGATTCACCTGCCCGTGAGCCTACTGCTGAAGTAAACTCAGCGTTAGCTGTAGCACAAAGGGGCTTTTGCTCCTTTGTGCTAATACGATGTGTCGTATAAGTTCGTCTAGAACTTATACTCTGCACCAAATGTAAGATGGTTTATATCATCTTCAAATTTTGTGAAGTTTGAGTAAATTGCATAGTTTTGACCAAAATTATAAGTCAATCCGATACCACCACTTAGTGCCATGTCAGATTTATCTGTAAGCGAAATCGGTCCAATAGTTGATTTGATATTTTCATAAACGATACCAATTCTAGGTTTAATACTTAAATTATTAATTTTCCAAATATAAACTCCATAAAGACCTAAAGACCAAAAATCAACTTCACTTTTTGCGTCACCTAGTTGCCATTCTGCTTTTGTGATACTAGCAGTCCCTTCAAACTCAAGTGCGATATCTTCATAAAGATACTTACCTGCATTTAAAACAATTGCCATACCATTTTCATCATTTAACAGCGTTGTATCAACATTCTCATTATTAACACTTTGTAAAGTCTGTAATGCTAAACCTACACTCACATAATCAATATAATCTTCTGCTTGCACGCTTGTGAGCATCGATAAGCATATTGCTGCGGTACTTATCATCTTTTTCATAGTAAACTCCTATTGCCTTTAAAACCTTATTATATAATAATAACATTAAAATAATATTTAATTCGTTATAATTTTGCCAACTCTAAGATAGAAAGGTTAGCAACATGAAAACAATTACAACAGACAGAGCACCAGCAGCAATTGGTCCTTATTCACAAGCAATTGTAGTCGGAAATATGGTGTATACAGCAGGTCAGATACCTATGACCCCTGAGGGAGAGCTTATAAAAGGTGATATTCATGACCAAGCGAGACAAGTTTTAGTAAATTTGAGTAATCTACTAGAAGCGTCAGGAAGTTCTTTAGCTGATGTGGTGAAAACAACAATTTATTTAACGAACATGGATGATTTTATCGCTGTTAACACGGTATATGCAGAGTTTTTTGTAGGACATTTTCCTGCAAGAAGTACAGTTGCTGTTAAAACTTTACCTATGAATGTAGATATTGAGATAGATGCTATTGCAGTATCTAAAAAAGAAGAATATTCATTTTGATGACGCTTTTGGGAAGTAATTCCTAAAAGCTACGCTAACGCTGAGTTCTCTTCGGCAGAGTGCCCATGTGCAGATGAACCGCACTTATTACCTAACTTTCGATACAATTTAGCCTATTTTTATACATCTTGATTTTTTAATTTTGTATTAAATATGTTTTGGGTATAATCACGACTCAAAATTTTAAACAAGGACCAACAAGATGTATGCAATCATCAAAAATGGTGGAAAGCAATATAAAGTTCAAGAGGGTGATTATTTAAATCTAGACCTAATTGACGCTTCCCCAAAAGACAAAATCGTTGTCGAAGAAGTTCTAGCTATCAATGGCGGAGAACTTAAAATTGGTACACCTTTCGTAGAAGGTGCAAAAGTAGAGCTAGAAGTTATAGCTCATGGTAAAGATAAAAAAGTTATCATTTACAAAAAAAGAAGAAGAAAAGATTCTAAACTGAAAAAAGGTTTTAGAAGACAATTCACAAGAGTTA